>JAKUOE010000024.1:0-11032 GCA_022449845.1 Candidatus Thalassarchaeum sp. | reverse complement strand
CAACAAGGGTGAGTAGATGGGGCATGATAATCCAATCTCGATTCATGGCCAAGGTCCCACTCTAGCAAAGATGGCGGTGCAGGGAGAAGAGGGGCATTGGCCGGTCCCAGAAGGGACAATTTTAGCACCTCTATGGAAACGAATCTCGGCCTACATTTTGGATACGATGGTCATCATGGGTGTTCTGGTTCTCGCCACCGGTTCATGGGTTGCGTATGCGTGGAATCTGGGTGCACTTCTGAGTTCAGAGTGGGATTTCGTGTTGGTCAATTGGGCGCTCATTCTAGGATGTAACTATCTGTATCACAAGTATACAGTCCACAGTATGGGGCGCTCACTCGGACAAAGGTGGTTTGGTCTGGCGGTTGTGAGAGAGGATGGAGAGCCTTTGCAACGAATGGATTGTGGGCGTCGATCTATCTCAAAACTGCGTTATTTAATCCCCGGATTGAATGTGATTTTCCTGTTCATTGATGGTCGACATATTCGGCGTAGGCATACACATCAATCGAGTATCGACCTTGCCTGTGCCAGTATCGTCGTCATCGCAAATTCACTTCCGCCTGCGAAGCGTCACAGTCTGCGCTGAATAGAGCGGGATTCAAGTAGCGGCTGTTTGTCGACGATTCATGGCGCAACGTACCATCTCGTCGGATGGCGTGACCGCAACCTTGTGGGCCATCGTCGAAGAAATTGATGATGATGACGAGGATATTCTGGAGGTGACCATTGATGTGGTCAACGAATCAAGCCGTGATCTTTGGGACATTAGCGGAGACATCCGGGCCATGGATGGAACGCATGCAAATCCTCGAGGTGCACCTTCACGAATTGGGGCAGGAGATAGTGATGAGCTCACTTTCTGGGTCCCCTCTGACACAGGCGCATGGTTGTTCAAAATCGATTACAATACAGATTCTGGACCCGGGACCGTTGAGTTGGGGCCCTTCGCCAACGACTTGCGAATCGCCGCGGCCAGCCGCCCGCAGCGTGTCGAGAAGGTCGAAGCGAATTCACCGATGGAAATGGCAGCAAGCGTTTCTGATCCAATGGCTGCAGCCTTTGGTTCAGCACTCGATGGATTCGGAGATGATGAAAATCCTGAAACTGCACTTGAGGTAGCCGTTTCATCAGGCGATCCGATGCAAGCCGCTTTCGCAGGGGGGCTGCTGGCGTCACAACAGAATCCCGCACCCACTGGACCACCACCTGCGCCACCCTCAGCACCTCCGACAGGCCCACCAGCTCCACCAACATCAGCACCTTCACCCAATCAGTTTGACCAGCCATCTGGTCCACCGCCATCTGGTCCACCACCAACAAGTCCACCGGCTGGGCCTTCCGCAGGACCACCGGGTCCACCCCCTTCCGGTTCACCACCAGGGCCCCCGCCCAAGTCGACGAAACCGCCAGGGCCCCCGCCGAGTTGAGGTGGTTGAATGATTCCAGATGAACTCAACAAACGCAAGCGACGTTACAATGCTCAATGGAAGGCATATTCAATCATCAAACGGATGAGATGGATTACACTGGTTCTCGGACCAGTGGCCATCGTATGGGACAACGTAATTGTTCCACTGTTGATTCAATTTGGTGCACCAGAGATTGTCACAATGGAAGATGTGGCCCAAGCGCTCATGTCTCGATGGATTCCGGCAGAGAAAATTGAACAGTATTGGCCGCATTTGAACAACGTCTGTACTGCACTGTTCATTGTATTCCTATTGTGGACGATGCAGAAAAAGCGGGCCGCAAAGGCAGCAGCCAGAGATGTCGTCGAATTAGAGGACCGAATGTCAATGGGGGGATTCGGCGGTGTCCCGTGATGAATTTCTCTTGGAAATGTGCAGTGGTCGAGCAGCGTGGACCGTGGTCCCCGAACGAATCGACAATATTGACTTGGACATCGTTTCCGCAAGAATCGAGGCCGAGGGGTGGAATTGTACATTGAGGAATCGATTATGCTGTACCTTCTCAGGAGAGTTGGCGGACATCACGCTTTATCCAAGTGGAAAATTATTGGTTAAATCTGGTGACAGAGAGGTTGCGGCTTCAATCGCCAAACAGCATATGCACGTCTGGCTCGCGGAGTTCTGAAGTGCTGAACACTTCTTCGGCAGCCCATGGACGAGGCGGAGGGGCCCCCGAGTGACATCATTGAACGTGTCCAACGAGGATTGCCGATCATCTATCCCACGTCGACGCTTCCGGCGTTGGGTTGTTTGCCCAATTCCGAGGCACTGGATTCACTTTTCGAGGTCAAGGGGCGCGTTGAAAGCAAGCTCGTGAGCCTGGGTGTTTGTGATCTGCAACAGGCATCTGAAATCGTGAATGTACCTGAACTCGCGCAAGAGGGCCTCGACGCCTTTCCTCCGGGTTCACTCACTCTGATTCTACCGGCCCACGAGACACTGGATCCAAGATTGGGGGGTGACGCGGTGGCCGTTCGCGTACTCGCGGACGCACGCGCGCGTGCGCTCGTCGCGATGACCGGGCCACTGACAGCAACCAGTGCCAATCCCAGTGGTGAAGTTCCGGTCGACGATTGTGAGGCTGCAGCACACATTCTGAATCTCCCAACGAGTGCAGCAATCTCCGGGAAGTGTGTGGGTGGGGCACCGAGTACCTTGATTAGATGGAACGTCTCCGGGGACCCGTCGCAAGACAACGACTGGACTATCATCAGAGAAGGAAAGGTAAGCACAGAGGAGATTCAAGCATGGTCGATGCAGAGGACATGAAGCACTGGCGGGATGCCGGTCACGTTGCTCGCAGAACGCTTGAAGCCATCAAAGATGAAATTCAGGTAGGAGCGAAATGGCATGATATCATCGAATCTGCCGAACGCTACATTCATCGTCACGGAGGAAAACCAGCATTTCCCTGCACAATCTCAGTCAACGATATCGCGGCTCATTACACTACAGACCACTTGGAGACACCACCTGAAGGTTGGGACGATGAACTCGTTTTCAAGAAAGGAGATTTGGTCAAGCTGGATGTCGGTGTTCATATTCACGGCGCCATCGCTGACAACGCCATGACGATTGAAGTCGGCAATGGAGGCAAGCACACCGATCAAATTCGCGCCGCCAAAGAAGCGAGGGATGCTGCCATTGAACAGATGCATCCCGGCACACCATGGCACAAAGTAGGGGCGGCGGCAGAGCAGGCCTCAATCGATGCTGGATTTGAACCGATTCGGAATTTATGTGGTCATCAATTGGAATTGTACAACCTGCACGCAGGGACCTCAGTGCCGTCCTATGCATGTGGACCTGACCATCCAGGATTCAAGGGGACTGTGCCTCTCGGAGGTATTTTTGCAATCGAACCATTCAACACCACAGGGAAATCCGGCGAGGTCGAGAACATCGCACCCCGGCATTCATCGAACATTTTCCGGGTCACGGGAGATGTCTCAATTCGAAAAGCGGTGGCGAAGAAGAAATTGAAACCACTGGGGGCGCGCTTGGCGCACTATCTAGAGGAGAGATATGTGACACTACCTTTCGCCCAACGTTGGGCATTTCCACTCATGGAGAAACCATTTCCACAAGAGGATGAGGAAAGTCGAATTCGCAAATGGAATGCTTTGGTGAAGAAATTGATCAGCATTCGATTCCTTGAAACATATCATGCATTGCGGTGTTCAGATGGTGGACTCATCGGCCAATATGAACATACAGTCTGGATTACAGACGGCGGGGCAGAGGTCCTGACGATCGAATAAATGGCTGATAATCCCTCAATTTGGCTCTAAAGGCCGATTTGGGAATGATTATACGACTGCGGGTGCACCCTTGACATGAACAGGGTCGATTGGTTCTCGTCGAGTGCATCCCATCCCCTCTACGCTGCGTCTCTCGCCCCTGTTCACCTAACGAACCATGGCCGATAGGCTCGATGGGTGAAAATCAACCCTCAAAAAATCATCAATTTTCACGGTTCGAGGATGTTAGAAAAATGGTTCACAAATCGTTTGTACTAGTTGCCTATACTCCGCAGTACATCGATTAAACCGCCATTTACACGATTCGGCGTGGTGGGAACCTTAATACCTATGAGGGGCATAGCAGCGCCATCCCCGCTGGGGAAATGGAGGACATTGAAATGAAGAATGATATGAAGAACGAGCAGGCAGTCAGCCCTGTTATCGCTACCATCCTAATGGTCGCGATCACTGTGGTTTTGGCTGGTGTTCTGTACGTGTGGGCAAACAGCCTCGCTGCAGACCAGCCAGAGAGCGGTACGCGCAACAGCTACATTGCTGAAGACGCAACCGCACAGACAGATGCAGGTACTGACAACGCGTTGATCAACATGCGCTGGCAGCACGCTGAGGACGACCTAAACTGGGCGTTCGTAGTGATTAAGTTGAGCGTTGGTGACAACACCTTCGACTGCAGCACAGCTGGAGACGAAGAGTGCAGTATCAGCCAAGACGGTAGTGATGACAGTGTTTGGGAAACAAGCGAGTTCCTAACCTTGTCAGAGAGCGGAAGTGCAATTGCTGATGGATCAACAAACATCGACCTTTACGTCACATACCGCGGCACTGCAGTTGCAGGCACTGGCGACGTTACCATCAGCTGAGATTACTCAGTAGACGGTAGTTCGTGAAATCAACCCAGGATAACACACATGTCCCTCGAGGGCGCTTCGGCGCCCTCGGGGGGCTTTTTTTTTGTTTCAGCGAAGACCCCGATTCGATTCGCTGGCTTTCCACTGATGCAGGCTTTTCCCAAATCGAAGCATTAGCATCCCCTGCACCAGGCGCAGATTCTGTGCGAGGAATGCAACCGCAGATGCACACAACGGAATTCGCAATCCAGTAATTCCTAGGCCGAGACTGGCCAAGACAACAGCGTCGACCAGTAACATTGCTCGATCAAGGAGCATGGGCTCACCGCCAAACCAACCAATCAACAAAACTGTGCTCGCATGGGCAATCCCTGCGAGGATTCCAATCAGAACGAACCAGGGTGAAACTGAGTGTTGAAGGCCATTGAGGCCGAGGATGGTTCCCCAACGTCCATTCCTAAACCAATGGGAACGATTTCTCCAGAAGTGGCGAGACAAGCCCTGTCCTCTGCGAACTGTGCGGTCATGGTGTTCTCTTGCGTCGGTAAGCGGGGGTTCTGAGAACCGAATCGATTCATCAGAGATTGCTCGAAGTCCTTGGTTTCTGACCAATACTGCGAGTTGAGAGTCATCGGCATTGGCGCCTGCCTCGATGGGCTGAAGCGCGCTTGCCCGATAGGCAGCGATTGAGCCTTCGAATATTGGCGTCGAATCCGCCCGCGATTCACCGGAACGGAACCAGCGATACCAATGCCGATAGGTGGTGTCCTCGGTTCTCTCATTGAGTGTTCCGCAGACCGCGCCGATCGAAGGATCTGTCATCCATCGCCCGATTCG
The DNA here is from genome assembly GCA_022449845.1 of Candidatus Thalassarchaeum sp. Taxonomy (GTDB): domain Archaea; phylum Thermoplasmatota; class Poseidoniia; order Poseidoniales; family Thalassarchaeaceae; genus MGIIb-P. The sequence goes on along the minus strand of JAKUOE010000024.1, from coordinate 5,611 downwards.
ACGTAGCGCCCCCTCCTCAAGGGTAGCTTCTGCATCGGTCATGACAAAGACATCGTCAATATCCCGTAATTCCTGCATTGCTCGATTGATGGCGGCGGATTTCCCCAATCGAGCGGGCATCTGTATAATCTCCAATTCATTCCCTGTGGTTTCAGTCCATTTTCGAGCGATGGAGACGGTCTGGTCTGTTGAGGCTGAATCAATCAAACAGAGGCGGCGTTTTGATTCAGGATATCTTTGGGCAACAACATCGTTTAGTTTGGACTCGATGACATTGGCTTCATTCCATGTTGGAATGACAATGCACAGACTCGGTAAAGCCTCATCCTTGCAAGCCGCGGGTGAGGGGGGAGACTGGCGCATCCATCCTCGATTGAGTAGCCAATGAATCCCCAAAGGAAGGATGACGACAAGCGTTGCACCAACCTGTACTGTGAGGAAGGCCAAGCGCTCAATCATTGGTCTCTCCAATGGGTCGCTCAACAGGGTCAACGATAAGCACACCGTCGAGAACTGCGGCGGCGAGCCCTTCATCCGATAGATGCGTCGTGAGCCGACCGAGGGGGAAGCGATGCGTACGGTACTTCACGTCGGGCCCTCGCAGACCAGAGGTGGAATGGGGGCTGTGATTCAGCTCCTTGCTGACAATCCCCCAGATGGATGGAAGGCCGAAGTGATGGCCAGTCACGCCGATGGGGGGCCACTGCACGTCCTACAGGCATGGTGGAGAGTTCGCAAACAATTGGATGAGAGATTACGGCGTGGAGATATCGATGTTGTACACATACACACTGCGACTCGGTGGTCTTGGAAAAGAAAGGTAGGGCTCATTAAAATCGCAAAAAGGGCCAACGTTCCAATCGTCCTCTCACTACATTCCGGTGATTTCGATCGCCATTGTAGAGAGCGAGGACCAGAAGTACACCGAGTGTGCTCCAACCTTCACACAGTGGTTCTCACCGATTCATGGCATGAGCGGTTGTCACCATGGTTGAGTGAATCGAGTGTGATTCCAAATCCAGTCCCTCACGTATCGATTTCGAAAGAACGGAATCGCTCAGAGTTTCTTCTGATGGGGCGCGCGAATCCCATGAAAGGGCAGGCAATCGCCATGGAAGCGACAAGGATCTTGAGAGCCGAAGGGCACGATGTAACACTCCACCTCACAGGGATTGAACACAATGAGATTGGAATCATCGGCCACGGTTGGCTTGAAGGTGAAGAAAAAGAGAAACTCATGTCAAACTGTGGTACACTTCTGTCTCCTTCTGAATGGGAAGGTCTCTCGATGTCGGTCATCGAAGCAATGGCCAGAGGAATGCCGGTTCTCGCATCTGAGGCGAGTCGGGGCGTCTTTGACAAGTCCGGAAAAATTCTCGAAACCACCGCATCGGCATTCTCTGAAGCCATGCGAGAGATGATGGATGGGGCTGAATGGAAGAAAATGGCTTCCGCAGGGCCGAAAGAAGCGGAGAAATACAAATTGGAACGAATCGTTCCAATGTGGGGTCAACTGTACGATGAGGTGGCGAATTGAGGCTTCTCTGGATTACACATAGACGGCAATCGGAGATGTCGGCGACGACATTGAGGGGTGTCTCCACGGCCCTAGAGGGACGGGGGTGGAAAATCGAATTCATCAGCCCAGATGGTCAACATTCAGTTGAACGATCAACCCGAATGGGACGTGGTCATCAGACCTTCAATCGGAGTGTCACAGGGCGATTGAAATCAATGGATTTGACGGGGTACCACGCAGCAATTGTTGAATGGACAGGTGTGCAAGGTGCATCGGACGAATTACATCGCGCTGGAGTCCCTTGGATTATCATGGATCGAAGTCCCCCTGTCATCTCTGGAATCATTGGATGGCTACAGAGACGGCAATACAAGCAAGCCTGGAATATCGCTAGAATGGAGAGTCGGGGTAGAGCCGTCAAGAGCACACACATGGAATCCTCACAGAGTTGGGGGAAACCTTCAGCAATCGTACCTGCAGGAGTTTCAATCTCAGAGTTTGAGGTCGCGACAATGAACGAGGAGCCATTGGTCGTCTGTCATGGTTCTCTGGATCGAGTCAGAGAACTTCATCGCTTGACAAAGATGGGTGTGAACCTCTTGCTGTTCGGTTCAGGAAATGATTCGAAGCGATTGTCAGACATGACCAGAGTCGAAGGTCCAGGCGAAGTCGCTACACGACTCGCGGGCGCAGACATTGGAGTACTGCATTTACCCAACCGTGAAGTTTGGATGCATGCATCACCGTTGAAGGGTGCAGAGTATGCAGCAGCAGGGTTGCCAGTGGGCGCAGCAGATGTCAGTGGGTTGGAACGTTATCGTGATACTGAGTGGCTGAAATTGGTTCCATTGGGTGATGATGAGGCATGCAGAACAGCGCTTCAAGCTCTCTGTGATCTTCCTCTCGAGTAGCGGAAAAGATTGGGGGGCCTAGCCCGCAAAGAGGCTGAAAACACCATGACTTGGGAGCATTGTACCGAGGCATTGCACGAAATGCTGCTCGAGGTGAAGAGGTGACGCGTCGGGTCCGACTTGAGCGAGATACGCTCTGGCTTTCAGGAGCGGATATGATTGCACTTCTGGTTGGAATTGTTGTTCATGTCGTTTTGACACGGACCTTCACCGATGGTGATTATGGGCGCTGGGTCCTTCTCCTCGATTTGTTCTATGTGACGGCGACCATCGTCGATCTCGGGTTGCCGACGCTCATCGGTCGAGATGGCGAGCGATTGGGGGCTGGTGCACATGACTTGGTCCACCGATGTCTGCGACTCCAAATCCGATTTGCGTTGCCGATTATTGTCATCGGAGGCTTGCTGGGATGGATGTGGGTGGGTGAATCCACACCATGGTTGATCGCATCCTTCATTCTCGCCCTTTCGGCTTGCATTCAAATTCTGACCTATGCACACCGTGCGGCCCTTCGCGCACTGGGTGAATCACGACAGGAAGCATTGGTTCGTTTTGTGGACCGGGGAGCCACTGCAGCTGGAATCGTCCTGGCAGCATCACTATTCGGGGCGCATCCCATCGCCCTTGCTCTCGCCACATTTGTCGGACCTTTGGGCGCAGTGATGATTGCGATTTGGTTGGGTGAGCGACGATTGAGGACCACAACGGGGGGTCTTGAACTTGAAACGACAGCAGCGGATGGAAGAGTGCTCATTGGATTGGGAGTGCCTTTCCTGTTGGCCGCAATCGCATTGGTAGCCAATGTTCGCATCGAGAAACTAATGCTCGGAACAATCTCAACGCCTGAACAGGTTGAGATTTTTCAAATTGCATGGCTTGCATTCATCGCCGGGTATGCACCCATTCTATCGATTCGTGCTGTGATGTTATCCTGCTGTGGAGAAGTCCGAGATGAGAAGGAGAAGATGTGGTATCGCGCAAAACGCGCCGCGGTTCTAATCGGAATTGCCGCGATTCCTGGATACTTCATCGGTGGCCTGATTGGTCATGAGGCAATCATCGCGGTGTTCCCTGATTATGCTGACAACGCCACCGTAGTGTTCTCTTGGATGTTGATGGCTTGGATTCTGGCTCTCGTCGCCAGTGTCCCCTTGACATTGGTCCAAGTTAGCGAACGTCCACTACGATATGCAGCCTTACTGTGGTCAGGAATTGTGGCCGATTTGATTGCCTGTATAGTGTTGATTCCAGATTCAAGTTTTCCTGCTGAACAGGCTGCATTCGCCGCAATCATCGGTGCTGGAGTCGTATTGATTGCTGCAATGATGGAAGCGTGGCGACTTCACGCTGAGGAATCAACAGTGTTGGTCGCTGAGCCATAGAGAGTAACTGATGTGATGGCGAGCAGTACGAGGAATATACCAATCAGTTGATTCTGAGAATGGCCATCCTCATTGAGGATGAGATAACCCCAGATCAAAGTGAGAACGGGTTGCAATAGAATCGCGAATGAGGTGTGAGCTGCTGGTAATCGAGGTAGAGCATGAGCGATGGCCAACCATCCGCCGACTTGGCAGAGTAGTGCGAGCAACATGAGCCAGCCGTGACCTGGCCATGTCGGCTGGATTTCCAATGGCTCAATGGCTGCACCACTGAGAGGAAGGAAGCCGAGAACCAGTAGGCCAAGAGCCGCACCTGCGGTGGCGTCGAATTGCACGGAAGACACTGGAGCCAAGTCCTTGTTCGCATAGCGGAATGCGATGAGGAAAAAGGAATAGAAAAAAGCCCCAACAACCCCGAAGATGACTCCTTTGATTGGATCTTCTCCATATGGATTTGAATCGGCAATACCGGAAATGAGAGCCAGTCCAATCATCACGACAGGGAGTGAGATGAGGATGGCAGGATTCGGTTTCTCACCGAACATTTTCCACGAAGCCAGAGTCACGATAATCACCTGTGAATTGCCGATGAGTGTTGCGATTCCAATGCCGATGAATATCATCGCACTGTGATAGACCAACATATCCGGAGCCAATAGTAAACCAGCCCCGAAGGCCAGCCATCGCGTGCGTGAGGAGCGGGTGTCGGCATTGCGTACAAGGTATGCGAGTAGAGCCAAAGCCGGAAGTGCGTAGAGCATCCGATAGAAGGCCCCAGTCGAAGGATTCGTGTCCGAAAACATGTAGAGAACTGGTGAAAACGAAATTGCGGCAGCGCCCGCGAGCGCTATCAACATCGTTCGACGGTCAGAATCGACCGCCATCGGGTTCACCTACTCGGAATCGCCTTCGGCAATCATTTCCTGAAGTGCGCCAGATTCGTACATCTCAAGGGCGATGTCGGAGCCACCGATGAGTTCGCCATGGACGTAGACTTGAGGCATCGTCGGAAAATCTGCCCACTCACACACACTTGGAATGGCGCGTGGATCCGAGAGCACATTGACGCTAACGAACGGTTGTTCAAGGGCTTGAAGAACCTGTGCAGCGCGATTGGAAAATCCACACTGCGGCATTTCGGGTGTACCTTTCATGAAAAGTACGAGGCGATTGTTGTTCACGATTTCTGCAATTTCGTCGGGTGTCCAATTGAATTCACTCATTCTGTTTCCTCCTTGGGTCGGATGTTGATGCCTACGAATTCCGCATCACTGCGTCGATTCGGGTGAGGGTGAAACACGGCGCCATCATCCTTCGCGGCTTGCTCTGGCGTGAGGCACTTGAGGTCTAGTGCGTGAACTTCAGATGGGATGTAGGGTTTGAAATGACCCAACAAAATTCGTTGACGGGGGAGAGGACGCATTCCCTCAAAGGTGGGACTAACAACACGAACGTGGAAGTGATCTTGACCTCCGGTCAAATCGACAACTGTGATTTCAATCGCATCGGGGACCGCCTTTCGGACCTCGCCCTCCATCCACTCGACGCTTTTCGGACCTCATCCTCCATCTATTCAACGGTAGGCATGTTTCTCCGTTCTCCCCGTTATTCTTGAACCCTTTTCAAGCGCCTAGAGCCTGTTGAATCTCTGCGAGTTTCTCAGCAATTGATCCCTTGTCATTGATGAGCCCGGAGCCAACAACTGCAACTTCGATACCCCAATCCGCGACTTGGGCAGCATTGTGTGCCTTGATTCCTCCATCAATCATGAGTTTGGTCACGCGCCCACCTGCGGCAAT
>JAKUOE010000233.1 GCA_022449845.1 Candidatus Thalassarchaeum sp. | reverse complement strand
CCCACTCACAATGCATGGCTACAGTATCACATCCAAGTTTGTTACAGAGATCGACCATGAAGGGACCAGGGACGGCATTGGCGCAATCGATGGCTACTTTCACACTACGAGCGGGTTGCCCAGATTTTTCGAGAACATCGGCCACATAATCTGTGAGGAAATCACCAGCATCGATGTGCTGCCCTTCGCCCGAACGAAAATCACCAGTCTCAAACACATCTCGGAGTGCTTGGATTTCATCGCCAGCCATCGCTGCAGTTCCTCGACACATCTAGAATCCGTTATACTCGGGCGGATTGTGGCTGGCGGTAATCATCACACCACCAACAACTTCGACATTCGCAGTCGCACTGTAGACGGCTCCTGAGGTGCAAAAGCCGAGATCGAGAACATCACAACCTGCAGACATCAAACCATTGACGAAAGCCTCGTGAAGTTCAGGCCCCGATTCCCGTATATCTCGACCCACAGCCAGTGCTCCACAATCAAGGAAAGTCGGGAGGGCACGACCCAGTCGATTGGCAAATGATACCGATAATTGAGAGCCGGCGATACCCCGGATATCGTACGCCTTGAACGTCTCAAGGGCCCACTCGCTCATGGCCGCTCGACCGAGGCTTCATTCAAAGTCACTGCGATTCGATGAATGCACAAAATGTGTGATTCTCTTAAGAAATTCAAGTTGGGAACAGCCAAAAATGGATAGAATCAACGATTCGATAGGTTAATTAACAACTTGTTAATACCAATGGATATGGACAAAGAATTGAGAGTTAGAGATAGACACACCTTCCCTGTCAGCGTTGCATTGAGAGCCGTCGATTTGGAAAGAATCGCAATACATTCAGCCAACCATTCCCGCAGCGCATTCATCAGGCGCGCTATTGCAAATGAATTGGCTCGCCTCGAAGATTCTCCTGATGCTATTCACTTTGATTCAGCTGGATTCTTGGATCATCATTGGTTTGAAAATGGCCTCTATGGAATGACGAATGGAGGTTGGAATTCTAATATGACGTGGGCAAAAACTCTGGATCGCATGCAGGGTTGCCTGACAAGCATAGTACTGGATTCACCTGCGAAGCAGCACATACCCGAGGACATCATGGATTGGTTGCAGCGTTACATGAGGCCCATTGAGGATGAGTTCGAGATATTGAACAAGGAAGATGCCGGCGCATTTGCTCGCCTCGCATTGCATAGATATCGCGAACTCGCAACCAAATATGATGCTCATTAATTCTCCATGTTGCGATTGTTTCCCCGTGAAATCATCCTGTAAATGACAATCAACGTGAGAAGATCAATTGCGATGATGAGGTAGACCAACCACCTCCACTCAGGGAGCACTGTCCAAATCCATCCGCCGACGACACATTCGGTCAGGAAGATACCGATTAGGACGGGCATCAGCAATGGCCATTCAAGGACATTGAACGGCTCGTTGGAAGCGGACATTGGATCACGCATCTTCGTGAGCTTGTACGACGATTTCAACCGCAGCACCACGGGGTAGTGCAGAGGCTTC
>JAKUOE010000232.1 GCA_022449845.1 Candidatus Thalassarchaeum sp. | reverse complement strand
GGCCACCTCCGACGGATATCACCCCTCGCCAGGACAGTTGCAATTGGACACCACTGGTCAGCGGGTATGCTTGATTGAGCTGAGCCTCAATGCCCCCCCTGTGGTTAGCATCGCTGGACCAGATTCGTTGGTGATTAATGCAGGACAAACCTTGGATTACTCCGCGACTGCTGACGACCCGAATGGCGATGAGATCGCCGAATGGATTTGGGTCTTTGAGAACGGTGATGAGACCCTCCTTGTTGGCGCTACATCGTCAGGAACAACATCGGATACCGAACAAGGTGAGTGGACTCTGCGGGCAACTGCAATCGACGTTCATGGTGCTGAAGGTTCCGACACCATCTCTGTCACAGTCAATCCAGCCGATGCTGATTCAGATTACCTCGAGAGTTGCCCCTCTTCAGGTGTGAACGCATCGTGGGCCGCTGTGAACAATCGATTCTGGGGCCCCGACGTCTTTGACGTCGATGACGACAATGATGACTTTAGGGACGATGTCGACCTTTTCCCTCAGGACCCTTGCGCGCATCACGACACGGATGATGATGGGATGCCCAATTCCATTCGAGCAAACTGTGAGACGGACCTCATCGAGGATGACGATGACGATGGTGACGGTGTCCCCGACTCTGAGGATATCGACCCGCTTGACCCAAGCGTGGGACTGCACACACCTTCCACGGACCAATCGTTGCTTGTCACTCTATGTAGCCCTGGAGTCGTCCTGACACTGGGTCTGATCATCGTCTTCACGACGTTTGCCTATCTCCGGTTCAACGCCGACCTTCGACGAGATGAATGAGGTGACCAATTGGAATCAGACCAAGTCGCCATTTTCGTCATCGCAATGACCGCAGCAATTGTGGTCATTGATGGTTGGAAATTGTACCGTGCCCAGCAGGATATTCCGAACCTCGGTCAGTTTCCCACAGGTGGAATGGCGTGGCAGAGTCAAGCCAGTCAGGAATTGGTTCGGAACATCACCATGCTCGGCGCCATTATCATCATGATCATCGCGCCTTGGTTCCTAGCAGAACGAAGTGGGACTGAGACATATTGGGTCCTCATCTTCGATGTACTGCTCGGCATTCATGGGTGCTGGCTGATTCTCCCAAAGCGCTACGCGATTACCAAAGATGCACTGTGGGTAGACGGATTCTCAGTGGATTGGAACCGCTTGTGGTGGACTGGATATGCGGGTGGGCAGAGCATCACGCTACAGCGCAAAGGATGGTGGAGATTGGCTCCATTACCACTCGGCGGCTCCGATGAAGATCTCACAGCAGCAGCTCTCAGAGTTGACGCCATCATGGTCGGTGAGTGGGAAACGCTCACCGCTTTACTTGGCGAAGATGAGTAAAGCAGGTATGTCCATGCCAGGGTACCATACGCGGAAGAACCCTGGACGGACGTGATTACCTGGTCTTTTGGCTCTAATTTCCTCTATATTGAGGGGCTCAAAAATATGTTTCATGAAATCAAGTTCAATGGAATACTGATTCTTTACCCAAAATAACGGGCAGTTG
>JAKUOE010000231.1 GCA_022449845.1 Candidatus Thalassarchaeum sp. | reverse complement strand
CAGTCACCTGCCCTTCACGCAGTCCAAAGGCACGGGCGGCTTTTGCATCCAGAATCCTGTCTACGCCCTGTAATTCTAGGAAATGATTCCCTGACCCCAAGGTGCCGAGTGAAAGGGAACCACGCTTGATTGCACGCTCGGACAAACCTCGTTCCAATCCTTCCAACAATCCGTTTGACTCCATGGATGCTAAGTCCCGGTCATGCCCCAATCCGAGTTCTGCCGCCGCTTTTGCCCCCTCGGAAAGCACTGCTTCCATCCCGGATTCTGAAAGATCCACACCGCCTTTGGCCGAAGGTCCGGCCGGTATCCGTCCTTTCAGTCGCCGTCCGAGTTTTTTCATATCTCGCAAATCCTTCTGTTCAAGGTCAAGTGCACACAATCGAACGCCACAATTGATGTCGAATCCAACACCACCCGGTGAGATTACCCCCCCGTTTTCGACATCTGTCGCAACAACGCCACCGATTGGGAAACCGAAACCAAAGTGGAAATCAGCCATGGCCCAGGCATTGCCTACGATACCTGGCATCGCGGCTGTATTCGCCAATTGACCAGGGGAATGATCCGTCTGATTTGACAGATGACCCGCATCTGCAACAAGCATGGCATCGACGTTCATCGCTCCGTGTTTCCGGATCCGATGCAGGCCCGCTCCAGCCGGCTCGATATGGTCACGCCACGTGTCAGTCACGCCCCGCGCTAGAGTCCGTGTTTGAAGTCGCTTTCGGCGACGGCACCCTATGGGTGCCGGCCGACTCATTCATGAACGGCCTTGAATTCGGGTCTACTGAGGATGGCCATGGCCTTCGGCGATATCGACATACCTTATTTTCACGAACAAGGCTTCGTGCGCAAGGTTTGCAGGGTCACAAACCTGTGGTTCTGGACCCGAGATGAAACGCGGGAAACGTCTGGAGATACGACTGAGGATGAGTACACTTTCATCGGGGCACCTATCATCGATGGGTACCCACAACGGGGCAAGGCGTTGAAAGATGCAATGCGTGAAACATTCCTCGCCTACTTCGAAGAGAATTCACACTCGAGGGTCGCTCCGTATCCAATTATTGCTCGTTGGCGGGATGACATTCATCTCACGATTGCCTCCATTGCCGATTTCCAACCTCATGTCACGGGTGGAATTGCTCCACCTCCGGCCAATCCACTGACGATTTCTCAGCCCTGTATCCGATTGACAGACGTTGCAGCAGTGGGCCGTTCAGGCAGACATTTAACCACATTTGAGATGATGGCTCATCATTGCTTCAATTGGCCTGAAGACGACAATGTACAGTACTGGGTTGATGAATGCATTCGATACTGCGACGACCTCTTCGTCAATCGATTGGGAATCGAACCCAACGAAATCACCTACGTCGAGAACCCTTGGTCTGGTGGCGGAAATGCAGGCCCCGCGGTCGAGGTCATCGTCGGTGGCCTAGAATTGGCCACTTTGGTGTTCATGAATCTCGAAGAACGTGAGGATGGTGAAGTCGAAATCAAAGGGATTCGCTATGGTGAAATGCCC
>JAKUOE010000230.1 GCA_022449845.1 Candidatus Thalassarchaeum sp. | reverse complement strand
GTGATTTATCTTCAGATATGTCATGGTCTACCCCCGGTCTGAAACAGATTGGATTGCTGCTACCCAAGAGTGGTTTGGAATCTTTCTCCGTCGACCTTGCTCCATTCACTTCCACACATCCGGTCGATGTCTCTCTGAGTATCGGTTCGACGACGATAGGAACCAAGAGTGTCAGTTTCACTACACATTCTGAGATTTACAGCCTATCACCATCCGATCTCCAGAGTCTGAACACTGAACTGGCCAACGCGTCGACCTTCTGGAGTGTTGGTGCCGAGTTGGAGTATGCGATTGTGACAATTGACGTGGACGGGGTCTCCGGCTCCATCCGTGTGGGTGGCCTGTCGGCAATCCACCGTCCAACCGTCGACCTTTCGTTCTCAGTCGATTCTGCCTTTGTGATGTCGATGAATCAAGCCTTGCCCAGTGCTCAGATTCAGTCTCAACACCGCATGGTACCGCTGGCCTTGCAATCGAGTACACTTGGTGCCTATATCGCGACGATTACCGACTTGGTCACATCGGAGAACGTCCACTTGGATGCCGCCTCTCTCTCGAATTTCACGCAATGGTATCCAGTGACTCCATCGTGGCAGTGGATGGAACTGGGCTTGAATTATTCATGGGGTGATGGAACTCCAAGCCACCTATCCGTCAGTGTAGAGACAGACGGTGCCCGCGCCTTCTACGAATTCCCCGTCGATGGCTCAACGTATTCGATGACACGGATGGACGGCACCTCGATTTCTCCCTTGCAGTTCATGGATTCGAGTGGCGGTGCGATTTTCAATCAAGGTACCAATGATCTCGGCGTCACCCTCCCCTTCCAGCCCTCTGCGAATCTTGAAGATTCAAACCAGTTCAAGGTAAGTGCTTCTCTGTACATGACAGATGGCGCCCCCTCTCCACCTCATATTGAGATTTCAGGTCAATCGAGCCAAGGTGTTGAGAACGATGTCCAGATTATCGATTGGACTGTCTACAATGAATTGGGCTTCCCGATTCCGACCTCGATGTCATACTTACGTTCAAACAGCCCGATTTCAGTTGAGGTGCAACTCGGCTTCGAGAATCTTGTTGATGATGAAACAAAGAATCCTCGAACTGGCGATGTCCGAGTTCACCTACTCGAGAATGGTGTTCAGAGAATGAGTACGACAACCATCGATGAAGGCATCGCTCGCTTCGATTTCAACACACAGAATGGGACTGGAAATGCCACCTATTCGATTGAAGTTGAACCACTCGTGGGTCAGGAATTCTTGACTTCAATCGCGATGAATAGAACATTCACCGTCGATTCACTCAGCCCCCAAGTCATCGGCCAGAATATTGCTCAATTCGACCATCGTCTCCCTTCCCCCAATCAATTGATTCAACTGGAGATTTATGACCGCCCCGTTCTTCCAACCGATTTGACACTGATGATCTGGAGGGAATGGATGGATGATTCCAATGTTAACGGTGTCATCGATGCAGACGAATTTGAACCGATGAACCTGCAGATCCCCAATGATTTGACCGCCTCTTCTGGGAATTACACATTCCTACTCG
>JAKUOE010000023.1 GCA_022449845.1 Candidatus Thalassarchaeum sp. | reverse complement strand
TCCAATATGACCCCCAATCTCACTTGATCAATGAGATTCAATGAGGCAACATTTTCCAACGCATTGTCGATATTCCCTTCTCTGAGGTGAGCAGCAACCAAATTCCACAGCAGTACGTTTGTGTCGCCTCCCTCATTGAGAATGCTCAGACCTTCTTGGATTTCTACAGCCGCCAATAGGACATCTTCTGGCACATTCATCCATGATTGGTATCGCATTGCTGCAGCCAGAGGCTCATCACCATCTGCTGCATGACAGTCTGGCCAAGCACTCTCATCTCCTCCACGGAGCTTCAGTAGAGTTAGTTGGTCTTGTGCAACGGCTGCAATCATCCCCTCTCCACCACTCAGAGTGGATAGATCATCCATTGCCCCATCACTTTGAGTGCAAACACGAGCCAATGCCCGAATCAGCACCGCATCACCGACCAAATCATTGAGGGAATCTGACAATTTTGGAATCTTGCCCTTGGCACGGAACGATTTAGCCATTCTCTGAATCGCCAATTCCAATTTGGCGGTGAGGGAAAAGGGTGGTGTAATTTCTAACCATGATGCGAGGGCCGTTCTCTCCATCGGGTCAAATCTAGCAGCCTGAATCCATTCAGTGGAATCGATTTCTATCTGCGTTGAAATTTCGATGATTGGATAAATTGCCATTTCAGCCAGAATCGGCGCTTCTTGCCCCAATCTTGGCCACACAGGGTGGATGCCATCAGCGCAAGATTCCCGCATCTTCTCAATCTCGATGTCCCAATCAGGATTCCATCGTTCACCGAGCCGAACACGTTGAACGAGCATGGCTGAAAGTCGGTAGCCAGGAGGAGCGTGTGAGGCGACCAGACCATCCACACCTTCAATCCAATCATCGGTGTTTGAATTTAGAGCCCGCCTTCCTCGATTTCGCATGCGGCGACTGGAAGTTCGGGTTGACGCCTCTCGCGCCATACCCTCTTCTTGATTGAGTGCGACGAGTAACAGTCCCTTCCATGAACGATCCAACAAATTCCATGCATCGGGGCCCATGGCTTTTCTTCGACGCTTATCCGGAGCATCTCCGGCCTTGACGGCAACATCGAGACATTCAAGCAGATAATCTTCCAATTCCGTCTCCCCCGCCTACGGCGGGGTTCTAGCCGTTGCCCCACTACTATGAACGCATCGCTGAAGTGTAACTCTCTTCTCGCAAGGGTATGGACCCGACCAATTTGGTCATACTTCTTCTCCATCCAATCGCTGCTCTGATAGTCATTGGCTGGATGATTCGACAACATCGATGGAGGCAGCGTGGCCGTATCTTGAAGGGGGATGAGAGGAAGGTCGCAGTGGAGTCACATCAACGCGACGGAGAGCGTCTCTACATCCTCGCGTGGTTCTTGGTTTTGGGGGGTTTCATTGCCAATGCAACCTATCGGATTCGAACAGAGAGTGTTACACTGCCTGAAGCGTTGCTGCCCAGTGGAGCAGGCGGTTTACACGCAGGAGGAGGATTGCTGGGATTGGCCTTGCTTACCGTACTCTGGAGGAAGGGACGGAAGACCCGCGATCTCAGAGATGCCGGTGAATCATGGGCGATGGAAAAGCAGCGACACGGGCGTGCTTCCGATGCCATCATGGTCTTGATCGGTATACACGCTTTCTTAGGATTTCTTTGGTTACTGGACTTACTCACTTGAACGGCGACCCCATCTCGCCATCCATGCGCCGATATTTCGTTCGATATCTTCACTCGTCACATTCCGTTTCTCAACCTCTACATCATCCGATAGAGGCTGAATTCGACAACCACAAGCATTCGCATGACCACCACCATCAACGTCGAATGCTGTCGCCATCTCCGTCAGATCAAACACACCACCATCTTCGTGAAGGAATGAGTTGCTGTAAAATGAGGCGGATAGTGGCCATTTACCGTCTGACTCTGCATCTTCAAATCCATGGATAATCATGCAAGCATCACATTTCTCGCCAACATGCCCGGTTACGAGGTAACCATTTGTACGAATACCCCTTTCATCCAATCGAACTATCGCCATTCTGTCAACAACGTTCGTACATTCGTCAAGGAGGGATTGTAGATGTCGGAATTCCTGCTTTGCGTCGGCGATTTTTTCTGCAACAAATTGAAGATTCACAAGATCCTGAGGAGCCCCCCCTTCCACGATTTGATGTAAAAGGGCCTGACAATATTCGTCATCAGACGCATCGATTGTTCTTCCAATCCAGACAATTGGATGGTCTGAGAGAAATTCTTCTCTTGAGACCTTGCCTCCATCCAATTTGTCAACCATTCCCATCCAAGCCTCGATGTCGCCTAAATCCGTAACTTCACGGAATGTGTTGAAACAGACCCTTGCTGCACTCAACGCATCATCCCAGACAATTTGACAGCCATCCGCGGCAGCCGCCTCCTGTTGTGATGGAGTCGGTTTGTTGGTCAGATGGTGATCGATATGAAGTCCACAATCCGGGTGAAAAGGAAGATCCAGTACCGCGGTCCCCCTTGTCATCCAATCGTCCACATCTCCTCTTCGAACTTCAGCAGGATGGCTGAACCGCACAGGCACACCCCTCCATACTCTGCGTAAGATGGCTGCAGCGAGCATTCCATCGAGATCACCATCTGCGACGATTCGCTCGATTTCCATTTTCGATATATCCGCCAACAGCACACCTCCGAGCGTTGTCCGTCCCTGCACCTCGCTCTTAGCGTTGGCGACGAGCATGCTGTCGATGCGCAAGCAATTTGTAGGCCGCACCCAATCAGAGAACATGGAGACATCGTGTGGGGTTGTTCTCGTGAACTTCGGCAGCGTACTCCTGCTGCAATACCCACAGGGTCATTGGGGGTTCCCCAAGGGTCACTATGAAGCTGAAGACGGCGCCTACCAACAGACAGCATTGCGTGAGTTGGAAGAAGAAACAGGCATCTCTGAAGTGAGAATGTTGGATGATTGGCGGATGCGAACATTCTACACATTCTCACGAAAAGGCCGAACTGTAGAGAAAGAAGTCTTCTGGTTCATTGGTGAGACCGATCAATATGAGATTACCCTCAGTCATGAACATCGAAATTTCATGTGGCTCGAATGGGACGATGCGGAAAATCAGTTGAATTTCGCTCAGAGCAAAGAGGTGTTGCGCGGAGCACGTGCGCAACTGCGCGCCCTCGGTCGCGAACTCTAGTCCAAATTCCGCTTCCCCAACGGTACCCAGAGTGTCTCATCTTCTCCAAGCGTCATCGCAATCCACCGGAGGGAAACAAAGAGCCAGTCCGACAATCGATTTAGATACTCGATGACGATGTCTCGAACGGCTTCCCCGCCCTCCAATTCACGCAATCGCATGGCTCCTCTTTCAGCGCGACGCGCCACCGTTCTGGCAAGATGCATTGTGGAAATCAAAGGCGAACCAGTTGGGAGAATGAAAGATTCCAGTGGTGTCAGAGATTCGGTCCATGCATCCATTTCAGCACAGAGCCGATCACTTTGGTCCTGTCCAATGACCGTCATAGCTTCTGGAACCTGACCTGGTTGGAAAGCACATTCTCCTCCGATGTCAAACAATTCCTGCTGGATGAGTGCCAACTTTGGAACCATGGAACGTTTCACGTTCCGGACGGTGGCTCTAGCCCCCCCATCCTCATGATGTGTTTCAATGCGTCCCAATTCAGCCTGCACCATGCCGATGACCGCATTGAGTTCATCGAACGTTCCATAGAGGTCTACTCGTGCATCCGCCTTGGATACGCGTTCACCCGAAGCAAGATCGGTTTCACCTCCGTCACCTCGGCCAGTGTGAACTTTGGTGATGCGGACCATGATTCGACGGAGTGGCCGTCTAACATGGGTCTTTCGCTGCCTCAGACACTCTCAACAATCCCATCATCTTCGGTTCGAATCCGCAATTTATGCATCACCAGTAGTCCCAATGTCAACCAGATGAAGAGTTCAACAGCGATGCACACCCAATACCAGTATCCCAGCCCTGAAAGAATCGCGTTTGCATCGTACGGTTCACCATTGAATCCGATGTAGATGGCTTGGGATAGCAAATTGGCGCTGAACCAGACCACAACGATGACCCAACTCAACCGTACACCGAGGACTTACCAACGTCCTGTTTCCAACCCATCACCATGTGTATTTTGTCATCCGAGATATTTAACATACACTAGAGCACCCCCAATTGCCCCGCACTTTTCAGCGCTTATTCAGACTCTGTAATCGGTGAACTGAGCCGCTTTAGGCAGGAATCTATCTTTTTCAGCCAAGCATCCTCAATCGAATCTTCTCCACCCAATCTCTCAAGCAATTCTGCGTGCTTTGAAGCGGCTTTTGCATTTCCCTGAAACGAATGGATTCGAACCAGAGCAGCGTGACTCATCGCATCGAGCCATGATTCATCCACACTCCATGATTTTTCGAACATTGCGATTGCACCCCTTTCGCCCTCAATCAACCCTCGATCCAGTTGACGAAGTGCGGCGTGGGACCAAGAAATCCCTTGCACACCGATGATGAGTCCTTTCCAGAAGAGAAAAACCTCGAGAAGAATTACGACTGTGGCCAGGATGAATCCAACCCACTGTTCAATTTGATCGTAAGAATTCCATCCATCTGCCAGTGCTGAAACGGTTGCAGCCACGAACCACATTCCTGCAAATGGTGCCAACACGACATCTTGTTTGCGCCGATCGTGAATGGCTCCAACAACCACTCCCAAACCCCCCACGATTCCTCCAATGATTACGGGAAGATCGGGATTCATCGTTCTCGGCGAATTCATCGCGAGTGCCAGAAGTCCTGTGATACTGAGCATCAACCATGCCCACCGCCCCCCAATTTCAGGGAAGGGTTGCGCCCGACTCATCCAGAGAAGTGCCGCCGAGGACCCTCCTAGGAATGCAACCCAACCCAACATTATCCACACGGCGCAGGTCGCGGTATTCAATTCATTCCAGCATCACCGCTGGGTTCTCCATCATCACCGCGCCAACCGGGTAACCAAAAATCCTCATTGTCCAGCCAAGCCAGCCAGGCCTCACCATCCGCGCGTAACAGACGATATGCTCGCCTCTCTAATCCCTGTAGTAATTCAGCATCGATTTCAGCTTCTCCGTGGGCTTCTTTCCATTCAATTTGCAGTTGAGCGATTCGTCGCTGCCCTTCTGCATGATTGTCAAAATGTTGTTCGCACATTTCACGTAATTCTGTCAGCCACACGCGTGTTCCTTTGATGTGCGGGTCATCGGTTAGGGGTTTCTCCCGACGACGGAATGGCCACCAACCCATGCCCTTCCTTCATCGGCCACCCCCCATGAGTCTTCGCCCCAATCCTGATGATGTTTGGCGTTCGGCGTCAATCATGGCCCGCATCGTTGTTCATACCCATGGGAAGGCTCGCGACAAGGCCTATTCTCAGTTAATCAACAGGTACGCTGAACGTTTGGAATCTCGAGGCGCCACCCTTGTGGCTCATTCGGATCGATTGGATCACGATGCTTACGTTTCAAAGATTGAAGATGCCGCATCCAATGGAACCCTCATCCTTCTCGATGAATCAGGACAGATTGGGGACACGTTTTGGATGCTTGAGAATTGGAAATCATGGCGATTGTCCAACACAGCCACCCATCTTGCGATTGGACCTGTAGATGGATTCAGCGCTGAGGTTCTCTCACGTCATGATGCGATTTCTCTTGGTCCGCTGACACTGACCTACGAAATGGCTGCAGTCGTGCTTCTTGAGCAATTGTACCGTTCAAGCGAACTCGATCGGGGAAGTCCGTATCATCGAGAATAATCAACACTCGACATATTCGATGGCTTCGATTTCGTGGGAGATATCCACGACTTGATTTCGTGCATTGACATGGACAATAGATGGAACATGCTCATCGACGGCATCAGATGGGATTCCCTCGTAAGTAATCAGGATGACAAGATCACCTGGGTGAATTAGATGTGCGGCAGCACCATTGATGCAGATGTGCCCTGAACCAGCCGGGGCTTTGACGACATAGGTTTCCAATCGAGCTCCATTTGTCACATCGAGGACATGGATTTTCTCCCATTCTTCAATTCCCGCTGCCTCTAGGAGTTCTTCATCAATCGAAATTGAACCCACATAGTCCACGTCAGCATGGGTCACGGTCGCGCGATGAATTTTGGAGCGCATGACGAATCGCATGATTCCCCTCAAACAGAGTGGACCATCGGCCCCATATCAAACTCTCTCCACTCAACTGAGCGCCAGATTACTGGCGTTCACGACTGTGGCGTTGCGCATCGAGTGCACAGATGGCAGCCATGTGAACAACATCACGCACCCCATCCTCACGTTGCAGCACATGAACCGGTTTGGCCATTCCTTCTAGAATTGGCCCAGTCATCTCTGCATCACCGAGTCTCTGCAGTAGTTTGTATGAGATGTTGGCTGCCGCAAGATTGGGGCAGATGAGAACATTCGCTGCTCCACCGAGTGTCATGAATGGATATTGTTCCTGTATATTTGGAATGAGTGCAGTGTCCGCTTGCATTGGTCCATCGATGACCAACGAAGGGTCGAGTTCCCGGGCCATCTCGATTGAATCCTCAATGCGATCCGTTCGATACCCACTTGAAGAACCGAAATTAGAGAATGACAGGAGAGCGACTTTGGGTTCAATCCCAAATCGACGGGCAACCCGTGCGGTTTGAACTGCAATTTCTGCGAGGGTCCTCGCATCTGGATAGATATTGATTGTCGCATCACCGATGAACATCAATTTCCCCTTGATGGTCATCATGTATGTGCCCACGACACGATGCGCATCATCGGCCATCCCAATTGTCGCAAGACAGGGTTTCAGGAAATCCGGATAATCGCGTGAAATACCACCGATGATTCCATCTGCATCTCCCAGTTCAACCATCATTGAACCAAACCAAGGCCTGGATTTCAGCATGCGTCTTGCATCTGTCCGCGTCACACCCTTTCGACCCCGCTTCTCCTGCAATGCTTCCGTGTACTTATTCCGCCGCCGCGGATCCTCCCGAGGGTCGATCTCTTCACACTCGAATTCTAGTCCGAGTGCTTCTTTTGCCTCAGCAATCTCATGGGATCGGCCCAGTAGGATGGGGAAACAAATTCTCTCCTGAATACACTGGGCAGCCGCCTTGAGCATGGTCGGATGATCGCCTTCAGTGAAGACAATTCGTTGTCGCAATCGCCCCGCTCGCTCAATCACACCTCGCATGATTGAACGCGTCAAGCCCAATCGCGCTTCGAGTTGATTTCGATAGTCTTCTACATCAAACGAACTTGCAACTTCAGGAGAGACCATTCCTTCTTTGACAGCTGCCTCGGCCACAGCACTGGCTTCCCAAATCAGCACCCTCGCATCGAAGGGTTTTGGAATCAGGTAATCAGGACCGAATTGGATTTGGGCACCACCATAGGCAGCCGCGACATCATCGGGCACCGGCTCCTTTGCGAGATTGGCCAGTGCCATTGTTGCGGCCATTTTCATGCCTTCTGTAATTTCGTCCGCTTGGACATCGAGGGCCCCTCTGAAAATATATGGGAAGCCGAGAACATTGTTGATTTGATTCGGATAGTCCGAACGGCCGGTTGCCATAATCGCATCATCACGGACCGCAGCAACCTCTTCAGGCATAATCTCGGGTGTCGGGTTCGCTAAGGCAAAGATGAGCGGGCGATCGGCCATTTTCGCAACCATTTGCCCACTGACGATTCCAGCTTTTGACAGTCCTAGGAAAACATCGGCACCGACCAATGCATCCCCCAAACCACCTTCGGGGATGTCACGCGCGAACTTCGCTTTGAATCGATTGAGTTCTCCGGCATCTTTCCGTTTCTTGGTCATGATGCCCCCCGAGTCACAAACCAATAGATTCTCTTTTCGAACCCCGAGGCGAATGTAGTGTTGAGCACAGGAGAGGGCGGAGTCACCCGCCCCTGAGAATACGATTTTAACCTGCCCGATTTTCTTGCCTGTGACCTCAAGGCCATTCAGTAGCGCGGCGCCTGAGATGATTGCTGTCCCATGCTGATCATCATGCATGACTGGGATATCGAGTTCTTTGACGAGCCGCCTTTCAATTTCGAAACACTCTGGGGCCTTGATGTCCTCAAGATTGATGCCACCGAAGGTGGGTGCAATCCGCTTGACGGTTTCTACAAACTCGTCGACATCTTCCGTATCGATTTCAATATCGAAGACATTGATATCTGCGAAGGCCTTGAAGAGCAGTCCTTTGCCTTCCATCACGGGTTTCCCCGCGAGTGCACCAATGTTACCCAGACCAAGAACGGCCGTACCATTCGAGATGACTGCGACCAGATTTCCACGAGCTGTGTAATCCATGGCCTTCTTCGGATCCTTCTCAATCTCTAGACAAGGGTAAGCGACACCAGGAGAGTAAGCCAATGACAACTCCCGTTGGGTGGCGTGAGGTTTGGTTGGAACGACAGTGATTTTTCCGGGAGGGTCATTCGCATGGTATTCCAGAGCATCCTTGCGGAATTGTTCCTCGGACAAACCGTATCCTCCACTTGAATCGGCCACAGGCCTCCCCTATCCCCTTTACTCTCATTTCATCACTGCCCAAGGTGATTCTTGCGATGGACTGGATGAACCCGGCACTGAGGTATTGCGCACCAATCTCCGATTGAAATTGCACCAAATTTCTTTGATTTTCTCGCTTTCAATGGCCATGGTATACAAGTATACCATCAAACACAACCAGCCACACCCTTCAAATGGCCTCCGAAAGCCAGCGTCCCCCATGACCACCGCCCCTGGCCGCCGAGCGATGATTCTCGTCAGCCTGATGATTCTCTCTTCATGGGCACCGTTGGCGGCTCTCCCCACAGCAACTGCACATGCTGGGATTGTTGCGGAGTGGGGCAGTGAAGGCAGCAATGACACCGGTTGGTTAAGAATGAATGCAACCGGTTCAAATCCGGCTGCTGGACAGATGGCGACGAGCAACCTCATGCTTGATTTCGCCCCTGGCGCCGAGATTGACAATCTGACATTCGAAATCCGAGTCAACGGTTCAAACGGAACTTGGATTGATGAGCCGCAGATGTTCCTTCCCGATGGCCCCGCCAGCATTCTCGATTGGCGTGGTCTGGGGAGTCTTGGTCAGCAGAACGACCTCATGAACGGAGATCCTCACAGCGGCCGACTTTCACCGAACAGTGATACCAATGCAGGCTGGGTTCTTCCCGGTGGTTCGACCGTAACGGATGTCGTCATCGAAGCCCTACGTCCAGCTGATGCTTTCGTCTCCACCTATCGAATCGACCTTGAGGTTGTAGATTCAGTGATTCATCCAGACGATGGTCGAATGTATGTCGCCTTCGAAGACAACGCGATTGTTCAAGTCGATTACAACAACAACCCTCAGTTGATCCATTGGTTCGACGAAACAGGTTCATCTGAATCACCTCTCGATATGGCGATTGATGCCGCTTCGGACCACCTACACATCACCTGTACAGATGGGTCAATCAACGTCTATTCGTTGGACGACAGCACGTTCCTAGGCAATTATTCAAGTCCATTCGGAGCAACAGTTGATCAGATTGAATCCGTGGGTCCAGGCTACCTAGTCGCTTCCAATGGCAATACACTATGGCAAGTCACCATCGGTCCCAACCTAGCCTCAACTTGGACAAATGTAGGCACCCTATCGACAGGCGATGCCATCGTCCGGGCGACCGACATGCTGGTTGTTAGCACTGACATTTGGGTTGCAACAGATGGGGCTGGGTTGTTCCATTACAGCGCAGGTTCAATTCAGCAATATGACACGCAGAACGTTCTCCCCAGCGATCGCGTGATTGATTTGGAGATGGCTGGCACATACTTGCTCATCGGACTCGCCGATGCAGGTGTCGCTCGACGTGACCTATCGACCGGCAATTGGGTCGCAACATGGAATACTGGAAACTGGTTACTAAGCGACGATGTACACTCGATGTCCGCTGTCAGTGGATGGGTCCACATCCTCGCTGATGATGTCGTCTATTCGTACAATACGACCAGCCTCTCATTCTCTTCATCATGGACCATCTCTGATCTCAATCTTGCGCGTGCAACTGGACAAACCCTCCTTCCTTGGCCTTCAGGAGGCAGTCGTGCTCCAATGGATGACACAGTACTCGTTGGCGATGGTTCTGGAACTTACACACTCCTCCGTCCCAACACACTTGGGCACGGTTGGAATCAGGGAGCCTGGGATCAACTGGTTCTCGCCTCAGGACCATCTGTGACCGACATGTCCGATGTTGTGGAACTGAATGGCACCCTATACATCTCTGGATTCCACGAACTTGAGGGGGATTCAATCGAGCGATTCAACATCGCCCAATATCGGTGGGAAAGCGCGCTCAACCTTCCAACAACGACGAGCGGCATCTTGTGCCTTGCAACCGACGGTACAGACTTGTTCGTTGGAACAGAGGATGCTGGTGTTCTCCAAATGTCAGTGAACGGGAATCTAATCCAATCATGGGAGGCTTCAGATGGATTGTCTGCCAACGAGGTCACCGACATTCAACACGACGTTTTCACGGGTCAAATGATTGCAATCCACCCATTCTCAGGCATGTCTGTCATCGATACAAACTCAACCACTGTCAATGAGACTTGGACGACCAACAATGGAAACCTCGATTCCAATCAGATGAATTCGCTCGCCGTTCGTGGCGGCATCGCTTACTTGGGTACGAACAATCGCGGCGTCGAGCGAATCGACATCGCCAACTCGACCCGCCTCACGCCTTGGACCTCGACGGGATTGGACGATTTGGAATCGATGCCAATTGCAATCGATGGCGACACACTTTACCTTGGGTTGTATGGCTTCGGCGTCCTCGTTTACAATGTCACATCAGGGGAGCAAATCGATGTCTGGCGGCGAACGGGTGGCGGGCCCGGTGGCGGAGGCAACAACCAGATTCCTTCCAACAACGTCCTCTCCCTCGCAGTTTTGAGCCCAGGTACAGTTCTTGTCGGGACAATGAACGGAGGCGCCCGACACACTTCGAGTGGCTGGACCAACATGGGCAGCACTGGAAATGAGTTCGCCGATGAATTCTATGATTGGGACTTTGACAATCAGTACATTTACGCTGCAACGGAAACCGGTGCTTGTCAATGGTCACGTTCCAACCTCGGATTCCAGAAGTGCTGGGACGACAATCCAGACGGCCTCCCTGCTCAATTCGTCTATGCGATTGAACTCATTGAACCCGGTCGACTTTGGGTCGGACATTACGAGGGGGCTGGCGTCGTTGACATCACCAACGATACGGTGATCAAGACCTGGCGCGCCGGTGTCGAGACGAACAACGCCAAAACGGTCGTCATCGGTGACACCGCATACATTGGATATGACGGCGTCGGCATTCTACGTTACAATTTGACCACGGATGAATGGCTCTCACCATGGGATGCCGCAACCTCCAATCTCTTGGAGAGCAATGGCGTTACTGCGATGGTTCAGGATGTGAATCCGAACCGAATCTGGGTCGGTGGCGACATGGGCCTCAACCTCATCGATGTGGTCAACGTGACTCTGGATGAAGATTGGGACTTGGGTAACAATGGTGGTGGCCTCAGTCTACCCAATCAGGAGCCAGCTGAATTGGTGCTAGTAGGAGACACACTGTACTACATGCAGATCCGCTTCGGGAACAATGGATATTCATCCAACGACAACGTCTATCGCTATGACATCATCAACATGAATCAACTCGATACATTGGATGTAGGCGCCTCTGAAGGATCCACAGCCATTGTCCATGGTATGGGTGCAGTTGGCGACGTCATCCACTTTGGAATTTCAGATACCCAACAATGGTGGGAAAGCGGTTACATGGTTCGCTGGAACCACTCCAGTGACAGTTGGATGGATTCCTTCGAAGGTAGTGGCCAAGTTGAGCGTGTCAATGCACAGTTCGCAGGAGATTGTGAACCCACACCCACCAATTGTCACCTGTATGCGGCGTATGGAAACACTCCGCTTCATCAGGTTGACATGAATGGTAACCTCGTCCGCTCTTGGGATTCCACAGTCATTGAAGGCCCCATTCGTGGAATTGTCACATGGGATGGCGCAGTTCTCTTTGGAACAGAGGATGGCATTGCTCGATATGATTACACCAACAATACATGGTTGTCCGATTGGACAGAGAACAGTGGATTGCCGAACAATGTTGAGGACGCCGTCTATTCGATGGCAGTCATCGGCGATGATCTCTGGGCTGCTACCATGGGAACCAGTGGTTGGAATCGAAATTCCAAGATTCTCCAACTCAATGGCACCTCTGGTCAGTGGACAGTTCACGATGTCGGCAGTGGCCAGATTCCCGAGGGATATGGTGCCGATTTCGGCGTCTGTGACAACATCGTTCACGTCGCCCTCAATCGATGGGCACAATGGGGAAGTCAGGGTGGTGTTGCCCGTTATGATTTGAATTCTGGAAATTGGTTATCCGATTGGAATCAAGGTGGTCAAGGTGGCTTGCCGCACGACAACCCTGTTGCGATTACATGCGATGAAGCCTACGATATCGTTTACATCGGATTCGAAGAAGATGATGGCTCCATCTCACGCTACGATTACGTCAATCTCCAATTCCTCCCCGAGATTGATGAGGATGACAATACCATCAGTGAACCGATTTTCCCCGGCGCAATGTACCACTTCGGTGGTGGCCTTTTGGTCGGCCATTACAACAGTGGTGGCATCACATATGTCGGCACGACCGGTCAGGTAATCACCAGCATCATTCCATTCTCTCAAGGCGATGAAGCCACCAGTATTGCACACGTACCCGGAGGACAGGTGTACGAGTTCGCGATCGGGCGTGCTGGTGGTTCAAGCGGATACAATCGAGTCGACAACCTGGACGCAAACGGTCTCTTCCCTGGCGCGTGGGACAATCTTGCAACCCTCTCTACAGGTCGCCTCGCCGAGTTTACAGGCAATTCGACTCACATCTGGGCCGTTCCAATCGATGACTACTACTCGACGTATGGTTCCGCTATCCTTGAGGGCGTCTATCAGGCCAATGGCACCATCGAATGGACTCGCGCTTGGAATCTGAACTCATTGTTGGTCAACGAGCTTACCCTCGATGGCGACACACTTTGGATTACCACCGCCGGCCTTGGATTGCATCAAATCAATTTGACGAACGGCCGTTACACGTTCACAGGATTCCCATTGCATGGCCAAATGGATGGCATGGCTTGGTACGGCAACGAACTGGTTGTCGGGCTCATGGGCACCCCTTCCACAGCATCTGGTGTGCAGCGGTATGACACGGTGACTGGACAATGGGGCGCCGGCCGCATCTCTGCTGGATTGCCCAGCAATTTTGTTCGCGACTTTGAGAAGATTGGCGACCTTGTTTACATCGCCACACTCGCTGGCATTGGCGTCTGGAATCTATCCGCAGATGATTGGGAAGATCCGATGACAACAGCCGACGGTCTTCCCACACCATTCATTGAATACTTGGATTCAGACAATGGCATCCTCATTATCGGTACACCTTCAGGTCTGATGTCATACGAACCAGGCCTTGGCCTTGGTCAATTGTACGGACGATATCAGGGATTGGTTGGCGATTCAGTTGATGGTATTGCCAAGATTACAGACCCGACAACAGGCCAAGCCACTCTGTTTGTAAGGCACAACGGAGAAGGTCCAACACGACCTGGATTCAGTGAAGTCATTACATCCTTAATGCTACGCCCCGGACTCGCTTACATGGTGCTAGACACGACGCTAATCGATGTCTTGCCAAGCAATGTCATCACCGCCTTAACCAGCGATTGGTGGGGTGTGCACATCGCCACCGACGAAGGTCCAATGATGCATTGGAATGGTGCAACAGCGGAGATGGAGCAAGGCGCAGTCCGTTCCTCCTTCGCTGATTGGCCGATTACCCAAATGTCTAGTGATGGCCAGAATATTCTGGCGGGCTCCAATTTCGGTGTCGATCGAATCAATCCTTCAAGCGCCCTTCACCCGGCCACTCGATTGACAACATACGCCAATCTTGTGAGTTAGGTCATTACGTCCCAGGCCATCTATGTGGTTTGCGCGGATGGACTGCACATATGGGGCCAGTCGCC
>JAKUOE010000229.1 GCA_022449845.1 Candidatus Thalassarchaeum sp. | reverse complement strand
CAGAATGATTCGGCAGTATCTGCTAGATCTTCAAGAATAATTGTCAATCCAGACGACCAATTCCCAGCATTCAACTTGTCGTCAGCAGTCGCACCATCATCCCAGAAGTCACCATAGTTTTCCCACCATAAACCGGTTGCAAACCACCATTCCCAACTTCCTGATTGATTGGTTGCAAGAATCAGTAACATTCAATCTTTCCATTCTTGGTCCCCAACCTGCCATCGATCAAACAATTCAACCGTGTAATCACTGAGTAACGTACTGGTATTGTTGTCAGATTCGTAATTGTCCGTAGATTCAATGACGACAACTTCGATGACAGTTTCCCAGTCGCCCACCAATTCATCAGAAATTTGGTGTAGTGCATTTTCCTCATCTTCAGACAACACCCCTGCATCATCAACGATGTACAACTCAGTGGCTTCTGGATAACTTCTTGCTGCACTCGCAGTTCCGACAGAAATCAAAGACAACATCAACAAAGTGACCATCATCACTGGGATTCGTGTTTTCATAACCTGCATTGTCGCACCAGACAACCGCAGACGACATTGACGCTTAACCTTGAGCGATGTTTTCGTCCCACACGCCGCACTCAGGCCTATTTTCACACCACCCACCCTTCTCAAGTAGGGGTTCCACACCCGGCCCCACCAGATGACCACCGAACGCATCCCCATGGGCCGCATGTTCATCGACGATGAGATGCTGGACACAGCACAGCGAATTCTCGCCTCTGGTCAGTGGATTAAGGGGCCAGAATCGAAGGCATTTGGTGCTGAATGGGCCGCATACTGCGGCGCATTGGGTGGTACCCCTTGCAGTAACGGGTCCGTCGCCCTCATCGCGGCCCTTCACGCGCTTGATGTTGGACACGGAGACGATGTGATTGTCCCCAGCCACACCTACATCGCGAGCGCGACTTGCATCACCATGGTTGGAGCAAACCCCATCTTCGTTGAAATCGATGTAGACTACTACACACTCGACCCCGCAGCAGTGGAAGCTGCAATCACCCCTCAAACGAAAGCCATCATCGCTGTACACCTGTATGGACAACCCATCGATACAGCAATCTTCGAGGTCGCCAAGGCTCACGGTATACCTGTCATCGAAGATTCAGCACAGGCCCACGGTGCCTCTCTCAACGGACAACGCGTGGGTTCATTCGGCGACATTGCAACCTTCTCCTTCTTCCCGAGCAAGAACATGGCTGTCGGTGGCGATGGTGGAGCCATTCTCACCAATCGAGAAGACCTGGTCCAGCGCGTCTCGACGTTCATCGATCATGGTCGCTCCGACAAGTATCGCAACGACGTTCTGGGCACCTACTTCCGTCTTTCAGAGATTCAGTGTGGAATCGGGCGCATTCAACTCAAACATCTCGATGGATGGGTTGCACGACGCAACGAGATCGCCAGTACATACTCAGAAGCACTCGCAGATTTGGAACACGTCAAAATCCCCAAGGTTCGTGATGGTGCTGTACATGCCTGGCATCAGTATGTTGTTCGCGTCGCAGACCGCGATGCTTTCTGCGCGCACATGAATTCAATGAATATCTCAACAGGAATTCACTAT
>JAKUOE010000228.1:1188-1601 GCA_022449845.1 Candidatus Thalassarchaeum sp. | reverse complement strand
TCTCTATTCTCATCCGAAGCATCTGCAGCAGAAACCATTCGTAATCCAATAGGTCGATCCAATTCAGTTCGAGCCACCATTCGCATGGCTTCTCCAAGCATCGGATCAAGCATACCGAGCGCATCTTCAAAGAGTCGAATTCGATGATACAAACGATGCAAGATTGCTGCATCAATCGTCCCCTCGACAGCTAGATTGAGAATCTGAATTTCTTCTGCTGTTTGGCCGAATCGCTCCAGACGGCCAATACGCTGCTCAATTCGCATCGGATTCCAAGGTAAATCGTAATTGACCAATCTATGGCAGTGTTGTTGGTCCAAACCCTCGCTACCCACTTCGCTTGACAGTAATACGTCAAACTCACCATTTCTGAACCGTTCTCGAATCACATCCCTGTCTTGCATTCTCGTACG
>JAKUOE010000228.1:0-1178 GCA_022449845.1 Candidatus Thalassarchaeum sp. | reverse complement strand
GTACGGCCCGGGATAACCTCACAACTGAGTCCATCTTCGGTCAGACGCCGTTGCAGAGGTTGGAGAGTGGCATGGAAATGACTGAACAGGAGAATTCCACCCATTTGGTCATCATTGAGACTTTGTTCAATCCACGCATGGAACGCATCATATTTCGAATCCGTTTCACCCAGTGCTTCGGCAGCATCGATGAGTTCATTCAAATTTCCAAGACGACGGAGCATTCTAATTTCCACTTCTTCCAGATTGATATCATCTGTTTCTTCATCCATATCATCCAGCACCTCACGGGCCTGAGAATGAAGTTGGCGCACAACGTGTCCAGCAAAAGCGGGTAGACAAGAAGAGGCCATGCGTTCTGGCACAATCAATGCCCAATCAAACACCTCACCCTCTGGGTGCCTCATTTGTATGAGTGTTCTTGCCCATGCTCGAGCCGCTTCGTAAAGGCGCCACTCTTCCGGTGTGAGGGTGATATCGAGCGTGATAGCACACCGTCGAGCCATGTGCCAGTCCAAATCTCGACGTCTGGTTCGTACGACTAAATCATTCAAGGGCCGTAGACGACGGATCAAATTCGCCAATCGACGTCGTGAGGACTCTATCCTCTGCTCACTCCAGGCATCTTCATCTTGAACCAAGTTGATTGCCTCAACGAGTCGAGGATCTCCTGCAAAACCAATCGTATGCTGAAGCGCTTGGAAGTGATCTATCGCGCGAGGAAGATTGGGCACCGGTCGCGAGATTCCATCCAATACATCGTTGAGCATACGCGTCGGCCTCATTGTTCGGAAGAATTGCTCGATGGTCGGCCATCGGTCTGGTGCCAACAAACTGAGTTGCACCCACAATTCCTCTTCACGCAAATTGACGGGCGTCGCAGTCATCAGAACACTCTGACGTGAGCGCATGGTGAGTAATTGCGCTGCATCGTGTAATCGACTGCGGGGGTTGCGACAATGGTGAGCTTCATCGATGATTGTCCCCATCACTTCGGGTAACGTATTCATCAACTGCTCCAAGGTGGCCGATCTTCGGAGAATTCCGTGGCTTACAATGACGATTCTCGGCTCACCTTCTCCCAAAGTCTCCACGATTCTCAAAAGACGACGACCACTGTCGGCAACCACCGCTTCAAGGTCACCCCGGTGATGCAATTCTTGCTTCCATTTTGAACG
>JAKUOE010000227.1 GCA_022449845.1 Candidatus Thalassarchaeum sp. | reverse complement strand
TTCAGTTCAGAGACTGAAGTTGCTTGCATTCGGGTCGTCATCGAGTCCTGCCTGCTGGACGTTGCCCTCGGACTCGACGAATTCGCCGGCCTTGGTCAAGTTCCAATGCAGGGCAGCATCATGATCGGCGGTTCGCGTAATCAATGCATCACCGAGTGCCATTGAGATGGACTGTGTGATTGCGCTGAGGGTGCTGACCGCTTGATCCCGTTGTGCGGTTCCGATGCTGTGGTCCGAGTATCTGGCTTCTTCGAATATGTTCAGGAAGGCGTCCAACTGCTCGGCAGGTACCATGTAGAATGCGCGGCGAACGGCCCACTCAAATTCGCGGGTCGTTTCGTACACCTTCTTCATGAAGCCATGCTGGCGGAAGAATCGTACCAAATCCTTGTAGCAATTGAAAATCACCTGGATGTACTCGTTACGTGCTTGTAGTGCCAACAGAGAGTCAGTGAGGATACCACGGAGGATTTCCACACGGCGACGCTCGCTGTATCGCTTGTACATGACAGCGCCAATAATCGCAGCGAACAACAAGGCGATGATGATGGGTAACATTACCTTGAGATCCCAAGCACTCGCTTGTGCTTCGGCTTCCTCACCTTGGTGTATGGTACGGCTGCGATTCTCACTGTATTCCTTGAACAGATCACTGCCGTCGAACATTGCTGTAATTCGCCACATTCCATCCTTGGCATACTCGCCGTCGGGTGCACCTGGAACTTCAGAACCAAGATAGGTCCACGTGAAGTTTGAAACACCTTGTTCATCGGTTCTCACGTATCGAATCTCGTCGGTCACCCACATGTCTGAACTGTTCAGATATTGGAAGATGAATGTCACGGTCTCATCCTCGACAGCCAAGTCAATTCGATCTCGTAGAATTGTCACTGCGCCGTCAACTTCGTCACCGGGGAGGTATCCATCAGCACTGTGCCATGGTGTCTTGACGACCATGTCAACTCGGCTTCTGACCAGCACGGTGACATCCATATGCGAGCCATTGACGACAGCATTGGTTTCACTTCGGCACCCACCGGGCACTTCCAAATCAGGTTCGTAGGCAACACGGAGCGTGCGGAAGCCTTCGAGGTTGTTTCCACTCGGCTCGATTCCTTTCCGACTCGGATTCTGATCCTTGTCTCCACTGAACCACTCAACAGTACCGAATTCGTCTCCGGTGATGGCCGTTGCGACCGGACGTGTGTTTTGTTCCGGATCGATGTAGATGTGCATACACTTTCCACCGAGTGGGTTGCCATTGCTCTGCTCAAGCAAAGCGTGAATGTGGTAACTCTCCTTCAGATAGAGAACGGGGTAGGAGTCGCCGTTGGGGTACTCGTAACGGTCGACGTCGGTCTTGAATGGTCCGACTTCAGTAACCAATAGCGTTGAGTTGCTGAACACGGGGAACAAGCGAGTCACGCTGGCGTTCTTGTATCGGTAGCGGTCGTTGTTGTCGTACGAATTGTACTCAATCGTCACGCGGGCCTGACCGGCCATAACGTCCTCAAGTGGACAGACGATCTCGAACATGCCGTACATATCGGTTGATCCAGGTTGACAAGAGATGACTCCCTGAACACCGCCTTGCATCTCGTAGTATACGCGGAT
>JAKUOE010000226.1 GCA_022449845.1 Candidatus Thalassarchaeum sp. | reverse complement strand
AATCAGTACGATTGCAGAGCGCTTGTGAGAATCTTCCAAATCACCAATATTGACACTGGAGAGGCCGGCTTCAACCGCATCCAAATCGCCATCCTCATCCGGCAATCGGTCATCCAAGACCGCCGCCATACGCGACAGGTGCATTCGAGCCGCTTCGGCCTTTGAAACGGAGGACTGCGCCTTGCTTTCTGCCTCTTCGGCGGCGGCAATATCTCCCTCTGTTCGATGGAGGCGTGCAAGGAGGGCATGGTTCGGTTCGGGTAGGTCGTTGAGATAATCGGAAGCAATCTCGGATTCACCCCGTTCCAGGGCCAGTCTCGCCGCCATTTGTCGCAATTCATGCGCGTCCGGCAACATGTGCAGAACGTCTTCGAGTAGAGCGGCGGCGGCGGCGCTCTCGGACACAATGGTGGATTCGTTTTCGACAATGAAATCGGTTGTGTTTTCTCCAGCCATTGTTCGATGATAGGCTTCGAACCAGCGAGCTTCACCATCTTCAATTTGGGACCAGCGTTCTGCCGCCTGTCGATGAATCGATTCGGGTGAATCCCAAGCAACCCGACGGACATTGCGAATCAGATGTTGAACTTCGACACGACCGTTTGGCCAACGCAACAACGCGGCATCATCGAGCGGATCGATGTCGATTGCATCGAGGTGAGAAGCCATGACGGGGCGCGGCTCAGCACTCAGGGAATCGAGGCTGGAGCGCGCAGCCTCGCCCAGTCTGGAGAGAACGGTTTCCTCAACGAACGACTGGACGGCATCACTGGCTTCGGGCAAGTCATCCGAAGGAGACCACAAGTGAAGGGCAAGTGGGTGCCCATCTAGAGCTTCGCAGACATCTGAGGCTGTCTCAGGATCGACGGCTTCGCCGAGCAATTGTTGACCCGCTTCTGCATCGATTCCAGAGAGTGTAATCGCATTGTCAAAAGGGCAAGGCGCACGCATTCCAATTGCGACGTGGGCATTAGAGTCAATGAGCCCATGAAGGAGCGAATGAACTCCAGATTGATGCCTTGGATGAACATCCTGAACCTCATCCGCGACTAGAATTTCAGAGACTGCTGAGAGCAATTCGATTTGAGCGTCTAAATCAATGGGTGCATCCTCGATTTCGAGCCATGATGCGCACAGCATCTGTGCGTCCATCGAGGCATCCAAGGTCACAAAGCGGGTTGAAGGTAGATTTTGCAACAATGCCGTCTTTCCAATCCCAGGCATTCCTGTGAGAATCGCGGCGCCATCTGCCAGCGCGGTCTCGAGTTGTTTGAGTTCGGATTCCCGCCCATGCAGACCATCTGTCGATTCGATCTCCATTGAATGTCCAGCGGTCGTGACCAAGGTGGAGGCTTGCTGTCGTCCCTTGGACGTGAGATGAATCACAGTGCGCTTGCGGCTGCCGCCACCGATGACGTGTGCTGTGCGCGTCAGAACGAGGCCTTCCTCCTCCAGTGCCTTGAGCGGCTCATGCAGCGCACTGCGAACCAAGCCTAGTGCCTCGGACAACCCTGGTAGAGACAATTCACGAGGGACATCCCAAGCCTCTGACAACTCGTCAGGATAACGAGCGAGAAGACGCAAGATGCGCGCCTGTGACTCGGGCAGCATGGATTATCCGGTGTCCCTCTTGCACATGACACTTCACCTGTCGTGGGCA
>JAKUOE010000225.1 GCA_022449845.1 Candidatus Thalassarchaeum sp. | reverse complement strand
CATCGCCCACCGATACCAGTTTGGATTCGCCAATACGTGGTGCGTAGGAGATGGGCACCTCGCTCATTCGCAACCCCTCAGTGGCACATGCAGTGTACATTTCGGCCTCGATCTCAAACTCCGTTGAATTCAATGACATCTTCTGTATTGCACTACGGCGGAAGGCCCAGTATCCTGTACAAACGTCACTGATGAATACGCGATACAAGGCAACTGCGACCCAGGTCAGGATATGATTGCCGATCCAATTCAAACGCGACATCGCACCCCGTTGAATATCGCCCCTGAGCCGACTACCGATGACGACATCATACGAACCTCGTTCAAGATGTAGTAGTAACCGCATCATTTCGTGAGGTGCATAGGTTCCATCTGCATCCAGCATGACCAGCACATCGTCATCATGTGCGAGGAAGCGCGCAAATCCTTCACGCATCCCGAATCCTTTGCCTGCTGCTGGACCTTGGACAATGAGTTCCAAACCCAATTCCGCGGCCCGTTCTTGAGTCCCATCTGTACTGCGGCCATCCGCGACGACAATCCGTGGCTCCCATCCTGCTTCTTTGAGAGCATCCATGGGCAGTTCCTCAACCACCTTCGGCAACGCATCCGCTTCGTTGTAGGTCGGCAATAGAATTGTGAGGCCCCGACTCATAGATTTCTCACCTCAATCCAATGTACCCAAAGCCCGTTTGTGTCGATGATTCGGTCACTTCTCCCGGAGAGTCCTGCCGGATCCACCCAACTGTCTGCCTCGACCGTGGCTGAGATGTGAACTTCAACCTCTCCCATGAAATCACTGTGGTGGAGAACCGTCAAAGTACTCACGCCTTGTTCAACAACTCTTGCTGAGGAACTACAGTTCAGGGTGCCCACATCACAGACAATCAGTTCAACATCGATTTCCCCCGGTGCAGTAATCTGCACTCCAATCAACAAATCTGCATCACGATGTTGACGTGGTAATTCGATTCTGTCGAAGTCCAAACCACCTCCTGTCAACACGGCGGTGTAATCGGGACGAATCCCGAGATGCGATGAATCCGCATGGGCCCAAGCATCTGGCCGCCATTCACAATCCTCCAGACAGAGTTCCTCTGTGGGGAAAGTGGTGACACTGGTCTTGACAGAGGCCTCGGTCGGCACCGAGTCGAATCTCCAGAGGCGACTCCCCCTCTCATCGGCCAATATCGC
The DNA here is from genome assembly GCA_022449845.1 of Candidatus Thalassarchaeum sp. Taxonomy (GTDB): domain Archaea; phylum Thermoplasmatota; class Poseidoniia; order Poseidoniales; family Thalassarchaeaceae; genus MGIIb-P. The sequence continues at coordinate 498 of JAKUOE010000225.1, read as the reverse complement.
CCAATATTCACTCTCAGCGAGAAAGTGCCCCATCTGGCCTCGGGGGGATGTGGCTGCATGTGTGATTCCAAGTTCGGTGATTCCTACTAGGTCGTTGGCCAATATCGATCGTTCAGCATCCCATTGCACGCGTTCGTCGACTGTGAGGAGTCCGAGACTCGGAAAACTCGTCAACCCCAAATCTGTGTCAACATCATACAGAATTCCCCAGTGCGCAGTTTCCGTGTACAGGACCGAGTCTCTAGGGAGATTTGCAATCGCTTCTCTTAGCAATCGATCTCCTTCGGTCTGTGCCTCGGCCTCCGAGTGGGCTCCAATCTCAATCATCACGATGTGGGATAGCAAGATGAATGCCCTCGAAAGGCCCATCAGCAGCTGTATTGGCCGTTTTTCAATGGCTTCTGCGACTTCCAGTTCGACATAACTCAGCTCTCCTCCATCGGAAACCTCCTCATGCGCTTCGTCCAATCGTCTTTCCCTCATCCGGGGTGTCAGACG
>JAKUOE010000224.1 GCA_022449845.1 Candidatus Thalassarchaeum sp. | reverse complement strand
GGTGTGACATTGGATTATTGGGCACGCGTACGTGATCCGCCAACACGATTGGGTAGTTGCACGGTCAATTCCCTAGGCAGCAGCCCACAGGCAACTTGTACAATTCACAATGGTACGGATGAGATTGAATGGACGGCCATTCTACGAGATGAAACGGGGGTAGTCATCGACCATGTGTCGGGTCATCTTGCATCGAATACAACCTTGGGCACCATCAATCTCTCAAGTGCATCATGGAATCCATTACCGGGCGAACATACGCTCAAAGCAACCCTTCTGGATGGCAATGGTGGATTGATTTCAGAATCGACAAGAATTGTGATGATTCGAGATTCTGATTGGAATCTGGGGATCACCGAAGTCGAGATACGTGTAGATGCTGGGAAACAGGAAATTGTCGTCTCAATCACTCGCCAGAATCAGACAAAATTGTCCGAAGCAATCTGCTATGTCCACCTTAGTTCGGGTGATTGGGAGGCGAAACACAGAATCGATGTTGGCGGTGAATTGGCGCCACAAATTACCATCCAAAGACCCGAATTGGCTGTGGGATCAACCATTGATATCGAATTGCAATGTGATGCACCATGGGATGTGGATAGCATCGACAGCGATGATACGAATCTGATTGTATTGCCCGCAGGCATCTCGACGCCCGGAGATGGATTGGATTACGCCATGCTCCTCGGAAGTTTGGTTGTGGTCTTCGGTGCCATGGGCCTACTGGGTATGATTCGTCCAAGTACCGGACAGAGAAGAGTCGAAACACGTCAGAGAATCCGGAAGAGAACTGAAGTCAAGAAAAAGAAGGCTCAAACCACCATCGAAGAGGATGAAGATATTCACATTGAAGGTGGGGAAGAGGTAGCGGATTCGGAGAACGATGTTGAAATCAAACCTGAGGAAGAGGCAATTGAAGATGAACCAGAAGAAGAACCGATTGCATTGGATGATTTTGAATCTCGCCTCCAGCGTCTACGCGAACGACGACTGGGGGACAACTGATGGATGTCCTGAATTCAGCGGGAATTACCCCATTCCATACATTCGACCCGATGCAAGGATCGGCGTCCGAGCTTGCAGACATGCTTGATTCAATCCGTGAAGGAGGAGAGGATGAATTGAGTTCACTGGGGAGCACCCATCCACTTCCGGCAACGAAATTGGAGGCCGAAGGAATCGATCTGGCGAAGGGACGTGATGGAATCGAGTGGGATGATGCGACCATCTTGTTCATTGCACTTCGAGCTACAGATGAGGATGGGGGGCCAGCGGAACCATTGGACCGTGGCATCTCCATGGAACGTTTGGGGAGATTCCCGACCAGTGATGGGAACGCAATCGCGTACCTGCGTGAATATATGATTCCTGAATCAGAGGATGACCTAGGTAGTCGCCTCCTAACTCAATTAGATGTAGGGCTTCAAGAAGAATTGCGAGGGAATGATGAACTGAGCAAAGGATGTGGGGGCGTGAATCTACACGGTTGGTTGACGGCTGCCGAGGTTGAAATGTTGCGAAATCATTTGCAGAAATCAGCCTGGAAAGTGGCCAATCACGAACCGTTTGACGGTGGCATTCGAGACGTGGCCCGACATTTGCTAATCATATTGAAAACAGCAGAGAAAAGAGGCGTTGGGATTCTCATGAGGTCTCCCGATTGACTAGAAGGATTCACCCGTCAATCTCTCATACATGCTTCCGTAAC
>JAKUOE010000223.1 GCA_022449845.1 Candidatus Thalassarchaeum sp. | reverse complement strand
GAAATCCAGTGGATTACGGGATAATTCAGCATGCCATCCCGATGATAATGTAGACAGGCGAGCAGCAATTCTAGAATCCCCGACTGCTGTTTGAATGACTTCAGTAGGAGGCCAACGATGGATAGGAATTGCCAACCACCCCACCATCGGATGAGTACGGCCGCAAGTGGGCGTTGCAAGATCTCGACTGGCGCGAAGAGCATCACTGAGATCATGAATCATGTGAGATCCTGGGAGGTCATCCACCCATTGATTGTTTTCAGTGAGACGTTCCAATCTAGCAAGAAGCGTGCGACGAACGCCTCCATGCTGGGTCGATGAGTCGCCTGGGAGACGATGAGTCTCTCCAATTGGACGTAGAATCAAAGCCGGCCATGCGATGTCGGCTTCAGCAAGGAAAGGAATACCTTCAGAATCATCAGATAAAGCGGTGAGGATAAGCTCAGCAACTGGAGCACACCATTCCTCAGGCAGTCGCTTAACGATGAGAGCCATCAGTGAAGAATGTGGACGATTGCCCGTCGAGAACCAATCATCCAATACTGACCAAAGATGCAAATCATGGTCCTGAGGTTTGGAAAAACCTGTGGCACGGGCGACATGGCGCCAATCTTCTGATTCCGTGAGCATTCGATCGGGATACTGATGAGCCAACCAATCCAAGCCAGAGATTGCTGCTGAACAACGTGCCGGAGGTTCTTCAAGAAAACGATCAATGCCCCATGAGGCAAGGTCAGATTGCATTTCTGATGTTAACCAAGCGACTTCTGAAAGGAGGATGTGGGCCACCCATGCGGCCTCACTCGGTGGAGATGATTCGGAAGATTGTCGAAGATTGTGAGCCATTTCCGGATTGGTGCGAATCCGGGAACGGATATCGACGACCAAAGAATGTCGCCATTCGGCTGGTGCTTGCATGGCCGCCTTACTCAATGCTTCATCGGGAATGTCGGCTGATTTCATCAGATCAATCCAATCATTACCCAATTCCGTCCCGATTCGCTCCCACCGAGACCAGCGATCGCTGGGTGAGGAAGCAATCCATGCAACCAATGGGTGTTGGTTTTCCATGCTGTTCGCCCACTCTGAATCACCCATTGGGTAACTGAGAACGGCCGCTCTGAGTAACCTCTCTTCACTGTCGTCAGGAGACATGAATGGGATTGGACTGCCTTCAGGCTGCCCACCTAGCAACTGTTTGGCATCATCGATTTCAGAGGCTCGCGAAGGTGGCGTCCAGATGATTTCGTCAGACAAGGCTTCTGTTGAAGCGGCCTTGACAAGATTGACCGGAATCACTGGACCTTCTGATAGGGATAATCGAGACCACATTGAGGGAAGAAGAGGATTGGGTTCAAGCCGATTGGAACGGGGGGGATTCTTCCAATCGGTTGAGAGGATAAGACGGATGTTGTCAGGAATTCGAGAGGATTGGAACACAGACTGACTGGAGAGGCGAGCCTCGATGACGAGCGGGGTTTCCAATTGTTGAATTGTCCATTCGATGAGTGATTTTTCTGCTTGATCTGAAAGGGGACCTGTGTCAATCCAATCTCCATTTTCTAGGGGATCGGATGACCATGTAGAATCGCCCAAATGCTGTCTGAATCGTCTCCATGTGGAATCGTCAACACGACGTCGGCGCCCTCCGGGTTGAGAACGTGTCTGGCGTAGAAGTCGCTATCGTTCCATTCTCTCTGACCTGGGAAGACGTGTGTGGACAATTTCAACCCATTTTTCATGTACAGAAAAAGGGATGCTGCGGTGG
>JAKUOE010000222.1 GCA_022449845.1 Candidatus Thalassarchaeum sp. | reverse complement strand
GCAGTCGCAACTTCAGACGGCCGTCTCGGCGTCATCATGGCCATCGAGGACACTCCAAACCCCATTCGTGTCGCTGCGGGCCTCCTAGATGAGAAAATCCACATCCTCGTCGGTTCCGGTGCTCGAGACTGGGCGGATGAGCGCGGGTATCCAAAGGCTACAGTTGTGGGCAGTGATGCACCCACCGCCAATGACACGGTCGGTAGTGTCGCCATCGATGCAAATGGTTTGATGGCGGTTGCCACATCCACCGGCGGTTGCTCTGGAAGACCCCGGGGTCGAGTCGGTGATACTCCCTTGTGGGGGCCTGGATTGTGGATTGATGAGAACATCGCCCTCGCTGCGACTGGAATCGGCGAAGAGATCACAATCAAGATGCTATGTCATCGTGTTGCCATTCAGAATGGATCCCTCCAGGATCGATTGGAATACGGTCTCTCTCTGTTTGATTCGTCCATTGAAGTCGGTTTGATTGGCCTCACCGCTCAGGGTGAAGGATTGGGTTTGGCCAATACGGGGATGCCGTGGGCCATCAGGAATGCAAGTCCGTGAGCATCTGCTCCAGCGCGGTGTTAATCTGGAGAATCAACGTACCAAACTCCATTGGGATGTTGGGGTCTTCGTAGAGCTCTTCCAGTTTGGCCTGAGTAATCGCGATTCTGATATCCAGTTGCTTGTTCTTATTGAGCAACCACTTCTCAACCGCGTCCTTCGCCCCTTTGCGGATGTTGCGTGGGACTTTCGGATCATCCAACTGTGTAATTACACCAGCAATTTGCTGCATTCGAGTCTCTATATCGCCTGTCATGGAATCCCCCCGAACGAGTGCTCACGACCTTGGCGGGGCCGAGGCTGCTTTAAGGCGCTTTCCAGTGCAGGTGTTGAGTCGCATGACAGATGGCAACTTCGAATTGGAACTCATTCAGTGGGTGCGACTCGGTGTCCTCATCCTGTGTTTTGGGGGTGCAGCATGGCTAGACCACAAGACTCGCCGAGTTTCAAACGAATGGTGGTGGGCCTGGGCCAAGCCCACTCTGTTCCTATTGTGTCTTGAACTCATCATCCTAGATGCGGATTGGATGATTTGGGCGACCGCCTCTGCCGCTGTCGCTTTTGCATCGACGGCATTGATTGGTCGGCCCGATATCAATGCCATCACCAACGGCTCGATTGTGGACATCCTTGTCACAATCTGGTATTTCGTCAGCGGTGTTGGTTTGGTGATGGGTGCTATGGAATATGCTCCTCTTCTACTCGATTACTTCGATTCGAGTGTATACATCGACACTTCGTCTCCTTCCATGGAATCAGCCTTGCTCTGGGGTCAGATGGTCATCATGGGTCTCGTTCTGGTATTCTTTGAGATGGCTTGGAGATTCAGGATGTTGCATGGAGGTGCAGCTGCCAAAGCGATGATGCTGGCGACCCTTCTGTTACCTTCGTGGAATGGGGCTGCGTTCCCGCTGAACTCGACCGGTGAGACGTTCTCAACCGCCATGCCCCCCACACTCTCTCTCCTGATTTGGGCTGGCTTGGCCTTCCTTGTGTTGCCGATGATCATGCTCGTTCGAAACGCGGGTGCAGGTGACTTGACACCTCTGTCGATGTCATTGCACTCCTCAAGGATGGCGCTCTCCGAGATCCCAGGTCAACACGTTTGGTTGCTCGAGGAGGTGATTGACAAGCCCGATGGAACCCGTGGCGTCACCCGTAGAATGCGCCCCGTTCGTGGAAGTCGCTCTGAGACGGATGTCGAGGCTGTGCTCGCTGAGCTGGCTGCCGAAGGAATGGAGA
>JAKUOE010000221.1 GCA_022449845.1 Candidatus Thalassarchaeum sp. | reverse complement strand
TTAATCGCGTAGACCATCTGCTGTGACGAAGAACTTGGCTTCGCCTTCCGGCAGATTCGGTGAATCGACTAGGCGCGCAATGCGCGAGCCAGCCTTGGACTTTCGAAGATATATGCGGAAGGTGGAGGCGTGTCCAACGACGTGACCACCCACTGGTTTTGTTGGGTCGCCCCACATTGCATCGGGCTTCGACATCACCTGGTTGGTCACCAAAACCATCGCATTGTTGACGTCAGCCAGCTTCTTGAGTTCCTTCATGTGACGATTGAGTTTCTGTTGACGATCGGCCAGCATACCACGTCCAAGGAACTCAGCGCGGAAGTGGGCAATGAGTGAATCTACAATGATCAATTTGACATCGATGCTCTTGGATGAACGCTGAATCTCATCAACCAACAGCATCTGATGGGATGAATTGTACGCACGTGCAACATGAATGCGCTCGAGGGCGACGTCGGGGTCAAGTCCGACACCACGTGCCATCTGTGCGATTCGCTCCGGACGGAAGGTGTCTTCTGTATCGATGTAGAAGACTTCACCACCGAGCCCCCCTTGCTCCTTGGGCAATAGGCAGTTGACGGCAAGTTGGTGGCCGACCTGAGTCTTACCACTGCCGAACTCACCATACACCTCGCAGATGGATTGTGTTTCGAATCCGCCACCGAGTAATTCGTCGATTGCGGCGGAGCCGCTACTGAGTTTGAGGACCTGACGGCGCCTTTCAAGCAATGAATTCCCGGATACGAACCCACCAATGTTGGCGAGTTTCTTCGCGGACGAGATGATCTTCGCGGAGACGGCTTCACCCAGTTCAGCTGCGTCTGCGAGTGATTTCGGAGTCATCACAGCAATGGCTAGGAGTTCATTGAATCCAGCCTCACGTAGTTTCTCCGCGGTCGCGGGACCCACACCTGGTAGGTCTTCCACAGTCATCTCGGGCTCTTCTTCTGCATCGATGACGACGACCTCCTCGTCATCTTCGGTTATTGTCTCGGTCTTTGTTGTCTTCTTCTTGGTTGTCATATTCTCACCTTGTGTTGTGGTTCGTGCTGGAATGCCGTAGTATATGAACCAACGATGGACGGTTCGATTCCAAAGTAGTTCTGTTGAATTTTCAACTGGCTCGCAGTGTCCCCTTTTTCCACTTTCAATTCACATTCATCACTTTCGCGAAACGTATGACCTGTGAATGTCGCGTTGGTAGCGGGTGATCGATTTGAACGATCGGTCTCCGGGTTATGAGCCCGACGAGATAACCTGGCTACTCCAACCCGCTGGCTCTTCGTGGCTACTACCCCTATTTCAAGGGCTCCGCGGCCACGGAAGGCTCTTTGAGTCGACGCTGGAGCGACCCCTCTGATGAGGGGCGGACTCCTCATCCAGAATGCGACCATGGTTCTACCCGACCGCATCGTTGAAGGGGATCTCCGTGTCGCATCTGGCTCCATTCAAACAGTGGCTGCTGGCGGTGGCCTGATACCCTCTGGGGCAGAGATGGTCATCGATGGAACGGGTCTGCATTTGCTTCCCGGCGCCATCGACCCACAGGTCCACTTCCGTGAACCCGGGCAACCTGAGAAGGAAGACCTAGGCAGTGGTAGTCGAGCTGCTGCTGCCGGCGGTGTCACGGCTTTCCTAGACATGCCCAACAACAAGCCCGTCGCCACCCCACGCGCGTCCATGGAGGCAAAGATTGCCTCTGCGGCGGCGAATGGCGTCACACATCACGGCTTCTTCATCGGCGCAACACCTGACAATGTCGCCGATTTACAAAGCGTGGCAGGTATGGATGGTGTGTGTGGAATCAAAA
>JAKUOE010000220.1 GCA_022449845.1 Candidatus Thalassarchaeum sp. | reverse complement strand
TTAGTCCAATATTGGTAAGCTGCGATAATGCCTTTAGCGTCCCCTGGAGGGGGGCCGTCTGCATATGCACAGGCCACGTTTGCTGCATCAATGGCTACAATCGGTTTTTGTCTAGCGTCTGCTGTACTGGTGTTCTTGGGCGTCGTTATACCACCTCAGTGGTCTGCTGAATAACGAGTTTACATCTCGGGGCGGGCCAAAGAGTAACCAGATATCAGCAGGTGTGGGTCGAGTCTGGGTCTTATCAATACTTTCATCTTCAATCAAGTTTGAGATCCCGGCCAACTACTGCAATCGAATCGATGACCTCTGGATACAATTGGTGTTCCAATACCTTCACTCTCTCAGACAAGCTATCTTCATCATCTTCTGGATGAATCTGAAGTTGTTTCTGTGCTAAGATTTGGCCGGTGTCAACACCTTCGTCCACCAAATGAACGGTGCATCCCGTCACAGTGGCACCATCTGCAAGTGCATCTCTGTGAGCATGAGCACCGGGATATTTCGGGAGTAGTGAAGGGTGGATATTGAGCAAACGCCCCTCCCATGTTCCGACAAACACAGGTGAAAGAATGCGCATGTAACCGGATAGAACCACGAGTTCGATCGAATGTTCTTCCAGCACCTGTAGAATCGCTCGTTCGTGAGATTCTCGACGTTCGGTGGGATCTGTAATCAATTTATCCAGTTCGACAACGACGGTTTTCACATGATGTGATTCCGCCTTATTGAGACCTGCAACTCCAGGGAGATTTGAGACGACCAAGGTTGTCTCGTGCAGACAATCATTGGACAATTGATGGCGGATTAACGCCTCCATCCCTGAACCAGAACCAGAGATGAATACTGCCAGACGGAGGGGGTCTTCCGCCGTCACGTCACGGCCCCACATACCCTCGAACACCCTAGGTCCCATTGGCTGTGCTAAATCGTACTGACTGAAGAGTCTTGGGACGCGTAAGCGAAGGGTGATAGGTGTGGTGTCGAGGGCAGCACTCATGGCTGAGCGGTTGGAGTCGCTGGATGCGATTGTCGAACGCTATTGCGTTGCAAGTAGCCCGGTCAAGAGTCGCATATTCATTGGACTTGGGTTGCTATTCATCATCTTCGCAATCATCGGGATTTGGATTCCTGGTTGGCCAACGGTTTCATGGGCAGTTCCAGCTGCCTTTCTCTTCTCATGTTCGAGTGAGAGAATGTTCCGATGGACGTTGACAAACAGATATTTCGGGCCTGCGATGTTTGAGTATTACGCAACAGGAAAAACAGTTCCGAAACACGCGAAATATGGCATCATGGGAATGATTGCCATGATGACGACGTTTTCCGCTACATTTGTCTGGTACGTTTCGACGCTAGGGGATGGAAGTGTGACGAGTCCGGATTCATGGAATGGGGCCGATCCAGGGTATGGTGCAGTAACCATCATTGTTGTCGGGCTGATTGGTATTTGGTGGCTGTATGCCAAGGTCGAAACACGCAAATAAACCCAATTTTCGCTGTTCGTTACTTTGAAAACAGATTGCTCGGTCGGCAGTCCATGAACGAATTTTTGATTGCGTTAGAAGATCGACCTGGGTCATTGGCTGAATGTTGCGTTGCGTTGGGTGATGCTGGTATCAACATCGTTGCTGGTGCTGGTATTGCAAGTGCGTCTGCGGCAGCCGCACTGGTCACAGAAGACTCGGAAGGTACGGCAGCGGTATTGGATGACATCGGCGTCACATACACCATGAGACCTCTGGAGACCGTTGTTTTGCAACATGTTCCTGGTGCATTGGGTGGATTTACACGAGGTCTTGCAGAGAATGGCATTAACCTTGGCTCAATCTACATCATGCAAACGGATGCTGAAGGCGTGCACATCGGTTATTCCACAAACTGATTGCGGTTTTATCTCCGAGAGTTCCCGCG
>JAKUOE010000022.1 GCA_022449845.1 Candidatus Thalassarchaeum sp. | reverse complement strand
TCAATTCAGTCTCTGATTGTGCTTTCCGGGCATCAAGGTCACCAAGTTCACGGAGTAAGAGACGACGTTCTTCCATCATTTCTCGCAATTCAGATTGCATGATGGTTGATTTTCGTTCAGAGTCTAGGATTCGCCCTCGTTCTTCTTCCATCAATCGTCGATGAGCGTGTGCTTCAGCCTCAAGTTCAACCAGTTCGGCCCGTTGACTCTCAATTCTTCGCTCGACCTCGTCCAATTCACCTTGTCCCGTACGATGCCGGTCACGTTGTGCGTTGACCTGTTCGGTGAGAACTCGCTGTAATCGCTCGTCGTGATCAAGCGATTTTCTGACTTCGTCCAGCCGGGTCTCTGCCGCGCCCAACTCAGATTTGGTCGTCGCTTCCTGAGTCGACAGCTCACGTAAATCACCCAGTAGCGCTTCTCTAGAATCAAATTCACCTAGGGCACTCGCGAGCTCTTCTGCTCGCTTCTCGACCATATGCTCCAATTCAGCCACACGCTTCGACAATCGCGTTGACAATGACGTTGCCTCATCGGTTTCTGTTTCTGCGCTACGCACCTTCGCCGATAAATCGTCAATATCTCGGTGCAGTCCACTTCTCTCATCACGCGCTTCACTGAGTGTGGCCTCAAGATCATGCATCATGTCTCTGGCCTCATCTCTAGAAGCGCGCGCATCTGCAACTTCTCTCTCAAGCCGGCCCTTTTCACGCTCAAGAGAAATTTGTGTGTGCTCCAGTTGCTCAAGTCGCTTCTTGATTTCACCACCTGCTGGGGTGAGTACCCGTGCACTCGAGACGGGCATCAATTTGGCTGTACCTCCTCCGGTCTCGAGCATCTTCCATGTGGATCGCCCGGCTTCCATCGCTTCCAGACCTAAATCAAATCCGAACAAAGCATCCAGCCGTCCCGTCAACAATCGCTTACGATCGTCGGATCGTGTACGACAACTGGTGATGGCTTCGGTGAGGTGAGCCAATGAGAAATCCTCGACGGTTGAACCGGAAAGACCCAGGCGTGCTCTCCTCTCAAGTCTGTGTGATTGAAGGCGACGAGAGGACGTGGTCATGGCGTGTACAGCATCGGCCAGTGAGGCTCCTTCCGATTCTCTCAATCCTGTTGGGACTCCATCGACGAGCATAATCGAAATTGGTTCTGCAGATTCTGACATAGATTGCAGGTAACCCGTGAGGCGATCATCGTGCGCCATTCGAAGGTGTGAGATGAGTTGATCAACACCTGATTTTGTTTCCTTGGTGATGAACCCTTCCGGGAGTTCGTCGTTTTCGACAATGTCTCCTTCATCCATTGACCCAACCATACTGGCTGCATTTGAGAGGGCCGCATGTGCATCGGCACCATGTCGGCACCAGATGGCAACAGATGCCTGTCCAGCTTCGGTGAGCAACAATTGTCCACCTTCCAATCGGAGACTGGCTGACAGTGCTTCTTCCTGTGAGAATTTGGATGAAAGTCCACTTAGATGGTCTTGTCCCAGCGTCGCCAGATCCTCTGGTGTTGAAGGCAAGTCACCACTTGAATGGATGACTACGCCATCCTCGAAAGCCAGAGCGCCAAGAACCTCTTCGGATTCGGTCAATCGGTCGACCAGCAAGGCGAGATCCGCAGTCTCGATGGGCAACGCAGCCGCCCCTTGTGCCAGCAGTGATGCGACATCAGACGGGTCGGAGAACGCCTCAGGAATACGACGTGCCACCTCTGTGAATTGTGCCACAGCCCAAACAGCACCTCTGGAATTGAGATCATGGGCATCCGATAATTCCAACAATCGTTCCTTTGCGGCTTCACCAGTAACGAATGTTTGCTTGGATTCAGATTCTGCCAACCATCCGACTACGCGGCCGCCGTGAACCAATCGGTGAGCACATGCAGTTTTCGCACGCGGTTTGTAGTGGGATATCGCTCCGGTCTCAAAGGGCATCTGATTTTGCCCTACACTCAGATCGACTTCGGTATCAACAGCATCTCCAGGGGGTAGATTGAACATTTTCACACCTCGATTAGGTCTTCGATTACAGGACGAATCGTCCGAGCCTCGTGGCTCAATCGGCCAACAGGTAACACATTACTCGTTAACCAGAGACTTGCACCACCTCGAATCGTGGTTGCAACCATTGTCGACTCACCTTCAAACCACATCTCTTCAACGCGACCGATTTGGAGTTCTGTAGCCATCCGCATTGCTTGGTGATAAAGGGCGAAGTTCCCCTCTCCTTCACCACCGATGACGAGCCCTTCCCCTGACAGGAGGCAGGCCTCGATATCATCGAGATTTGATAGCAAACGTGTCAACATAGCGTCCTCAGAGCGCATCGAGGTCGAATACGACTTCAAGAACTTGCCCCATGCCGGCCCCTATGGGGGCCGTTTGACCAGTGAAATTGATTCGCCAACTGGAAAATGACGTTTTCACATCTATTTTCTACCATTCACCTCGACCCATTGCATTGAAATCGATTGAGATTGAAGAAAAATATCTCCCCTGATATTTACAATTGAAAATTCTAATATTCAATTGAAAAATTCATCTTCCTACCACGGTCGATTTGAAGAGACGAACCCCTTCGCAGTTCTGTGTCGGCCTCATTGGATGTCCAATCTTGCAGTCGTTGCAGCCACCCTGCTGTGATTCACCAGATTTACAGCGGCCAGCATCTATGCCAATCTCATCTAGCAAAATCCATTCGAAAACGTGTCTCAAAGACATTGAGGAGGCAACTCGATCTTCCATCGGACGCGCGTGATGAGAACGGTGCCCCATCAGTCATTCTAGTCGGAATCTCTGGGGGCAAGGATTCCGCGGTTTTGCTCGACATGTTGGTGAAGATTGTCGGCGCTCGTCGTGATGTCGAATTGGTCTGTGGATGTGTGGATGAAGGCATCGATGGTTATCGTTCTCCATCGATGGACTGCGCCCGTGACTTGGCTCAATTTCATAACTTGCGATTTGAGACAATTGCTTATCCAGATCTCGGGTTCGAACGCATGGATGCAGTCGTCAAGTCGATGCCTTTGATGTCGGAGAATCACAAAGAGGCCAGGGGCATGAAACCTTGTTCCTATTGCGGTGTGTTTCGTCGGCAGGGTCTGAACGCACTGGCTGAACGTGTCGGTGCAAAATGGATGGCTCTCGGCCACAATCTCGATGACACCGCACAGTCGATTCTCATGAATCTGGGAAAGGGAGAGATGGAGCGCATCATTCGCTTAGCTCCTCACACATCCACGCCTCTGGATGGTCTCGCCCCCCGGATTGTCCCACTACGTTGGGTGCCAGAGCGTGAGATCCATGCCTACGCTATTGGAGCGGAGTTGCCCATTCACCACGATGATTGTCCACATGCCCCGGGCGCTCTTCGTCAGAAGCACCGCGCCCATCTGGCTGCGATGGAAACCGCGAATCCAGGAACGATGCACGGCTTGGTGCATTCCATGGATGCAATTCGTGAACTGTGGTCATCGTCTGACAATCCCCCTGAGTCGTGGAAACCAGGACAGGCAACAGAGTGTAGCGAATGTGGTTCTCCATCTAGCCAAACCATCTGCCAAGCCTGCACCTTCAAGGCATGGCTCACGGAGATTACTGAGTAATCTCAGAGTAAATTGTCGATGAGCTCGTCCATCACCTGTGGGCGGCCACAGTATCGGCAGCGTAGTTCCAATGGATCCGAATTGATGACCCTCAATCGATGATCCTGTGGTTCGCGAGGATTGAGTGTAATACAGTTAGAGAAGGTACAACTTGCAATGTTGACAAGTTCCGAGCCAATGCTCACTTCGCGCTTCTCGGCAACAGAATATGAGCGAATGATGGCGACACTGGCCTTGGGTGCAATCAGGGCGAGCCGGTCAAGTTCATCTTGTGTCAGTTCACGATCCTCGACCTTGATGATGTCCTTTCGCCCGTGTTTGGATGAGGGTACATTCATCACCAGGCTGATCGGGGATGAGCGATCTCCTGTAATCCCAAGCATTTGGAGGACTGCGAGGGCGGCGCCAGCAGGCACATGATCGATTACAGTGCCATTGTTGATGGCCGTAACACGTCGCATCTCACCGGCTGACATCATTCATCACCTCCGGGAATAGCGACACCGAGAAGGCGACACATCAGCGCCATTCTTGCAACCACGCCATTGAATGCCTGCTCAAAGTAACGAGCGTGGCGCGTTCCGTCCACATCAGGAGAAATTTCGTTCACCCTAGGCAGTGGATGTAGGACAATCATCTCACCCTTTGCCCCAGCAAGGTCCGCTGCAGATAACGTGTAGATTCCGGAGACCTTGATGTACTAAACATAATCTGGGAATCGTTCTTTCTGGATTCGAGTCATGTAAATGACATCTGCATCAGGGATGGAACCGTACAGGTCCTCTGTCTGAGTAATCTTCGCTCCTCCTGCGGTTAGATCATCGACAATCTCTGTCGGCATGGCGAGTTGTGTGGGTGAGATGAAGATGAGATTACAGTCGAATCTTGCCAGAGCATGAGATAGACTGTGCACGGTTCTTCCATAGCGCAAGTCCCCGATTAACGCGACCGTCAATCCATCCAGACGACCATGTGCCTGTCGAATTGTGAATAAATCGAGAAGTGTCTGCGTCGGGTGATGACCCGCCCCATCACCTCCGTTCATGATAGGAATCCCACAAGCATCTGCAGCATATTGGGCTGCACCCTGTCGTGGGTGCCTCAGGGCGGCAATGTCACAGTAACCATCGACCATCTTCATCGTATCAAATAGCGTCTCGCCCTTGACAGCAGAAGAAGAATTCACATCCCCTAGGTTGACAACGTCGCCACCCAATCGCTTCATCGCCGCCTCAAATGACATTCTGGTCCGGGTGCTAGGCTCAAAGAACATGTTCGCAAGTAATTTGCCTTGTAGGAGTGGAAGATACTCTTCTCCGTGAGCCACTGGGAGTAGGCGTTCTGCATCATCAAGCAGCGCAATAATCTCCTCATTTGTCAGGTCATCCATGGTGATGAGGTCGTCGTTCATCCTGGCCGCCGGCCCCCCTCGTCAGACTCTCGGCCTTATTCATTGGGGTGTCCCTACAAGGTCGATTCCATAGGAATCGGAAGCCGAGGGCTTGAAGGGGGGATGCTGGGTCCGCCGATTCGATGATTATCAGTCGGACTCCGGTTCGTGTATCGTTTTGCGGTGGTGGAACGGAGCTTCGTGCGTATTATGTGGGGAGTGAGAACGGGGGACTGGTCACTTCTTTGGCGTTGGCTAAACACATCCATGTGACTGTGAACAAGCGCTTTGACAACAGCGTCCGTGTCGGTTATTCACGCACTGAGATTGTCGATGATTTTGAGGACCTCAAGCACGAGTTGGTTCGAGAAGCCATGCGAATGACAGGAGTCACTCACAGTGTTGAGATTACGACAATCGCCGACATTCCTTCCCGAGGGACCGGCCTCGGTTCGTCTTCCGCCCTAACCGTCGGGTTGTTGAATGCGCTGCATACCTATGCCGGGAACACCCCAGATGCAGCTCAGTTGGCTGACGAAGCCTGTCGAATTGAGATTGACATTCTTGGTCAGCCCATCGGTCGACAGGATCAGTATGCTGCTGCGTTTGGTGGTTCAAATCAGATTGCTTTCCTTGAGGATGACACTGTAACAATTACCCCAATTGACCTTGATTCGACCTCACTGGAATCCAACTACTTCCTCGTTTACACCGGTATCACCAGACAAGCGAGCGACATCCTCGCCAAACAATCCGCCTCGACCGATAAGAAGCGGGCTGATTTGGACAACCTCCGACAACAAGCTGTCGAGGTTCGCGCCGCTCTTGAATCTGGAAATCATGCGTCTGTCGGTCGTTTGCTCGACACCTCTTGGAAGATTAAGCGAGAACTCGTCGATGGGATTACGGGTGCCGCTCTTGACGACCTCTATGACAGTGTCATGGCGCTTGGAGCGACAGGTGGTAAACTGCTTGGTGCAGGGGGTGGCGGATTCTTCCTGTTCCAAGGTTCATCTACGGTTCGTGCTCAGGTCGAACAGACACACAAGGTTCTGTCATTGACCATGGATTCGATTGGTTCAACTATCATCTTTGATGATGGTTCACGCCTGTGAGGTGCTCTGATGCGAAGGGCGGTCTTCATCGTCACAATTCTACTGTTGGCTCCATGGCCTCTAGTGGATGCTGAAGGCGAGACAGTTCACCTGTGGAGCGAGCAGGCTCCAGGCCCCGTCTTGTTGTGGAACGACTCAGGAAATCTGACCTCAGTGGATCCGAATCAACCCATTGATTTGCATCTCCCCGAAGGCAATTGGACCTTGGTTCGATTGGTCGATGGGATTCCACAGGCAGACTCGCTGATTTTCAGCACCGATATGAACGCCAGTTCCTTCCTTGAACAGAACATCGAATCTCCACTAACCATTGCAGGAGATGCTCATCTGAATATTCTCGGACCTATCGCTCAGTCGACGCAGATGAATGCAACTTGGTCGTCTTCAATCTCGATTCCGAACACTCTTGGTCACCCCGATCTCTCAGATGCACACCTTGGCATCGATTATCAGATTCAGAATCAATTTGGTGGCGATTCAAACCTATTCATGGAATGGCTCGTGAACGAGACGGAGATTGGTTGCTGCGCCTATGATAAGATCGACATGGTCGGTGAAGCCAATGGCACAGCATTCTCCCACAACGCATCATGGGGTTGGAATTCAACCGCGAATTTGACCGGGCAGGGGGATGGCCGGTCCACACGCCTGCTGTGGATTCCAATCACGGGTGAATTGACTGACAGCACCGATTTACGAATCTCCCTCCCATCTCCACATGAGATTCGATATTCCCCTCAGAGCGATTACATCAGCGGACTTCCAGATGACTTTGTCATCCATCGAGGAGAGGTTCCAGTGACCGGGAATGCAACGATTGCTCTAGGCACGAACGTTGCCCCTGTCGCCGCCTTTCACTCAAATCAGGGTGAACTCCCTTGGCTTCCATTCGGACAGCCCACAGAGATTGTCTCAGATTGTACTGACACCTCGATAGTCGAACCGTCCCCACGCTTCATTTTACAGAATGGGAATACTACCTTGTTGGATACGCAATCTGAGATTCTTTACATCGATTCGATGTTTCTCAATCTAACTCCTTCGATTTGGTTGAATTTGACTCTAGAATGTACGGACCCACAAGGGATGATGACCAATTTATCAATGGAGGTTTACATCGATGGTGTTCTGCCCACGCGCACTTTGCAGATGGCCTATCTCCATCCCGACGACATTGATCCCATCGACATTGATCATGGCGGTCAGACTCTTTCGATTCCCTCTGGGGCCGTCCTCTCTGGGGCCGTACAGGCAGGTGATGACTCAGCCCCTCCTGTAGACATAGAATGGACCAGCAACAAGAGCAGTGGTTGGATTCAATTGGGCATAGGCAACCATGCATGGAACGACATTTTCGTTCAGGGTGCTCACGTCAATGGCCAGCACCTGAGTATTGAAGACCGCCATCAGGCCAAACCTTTGACCGTTTACAGTCTCCAACTGAATCTGACCGATACAGCCGAGAATACCCTGGTTCAGGATTGGGACGTCATTGTCACCGATCGCACCGCTCCGAAGCCCCGGCCCGCGCTCAGTGTTGACGGCAATCACTACGGTGACCTCAATCACCCCGTCGAAGGCGGCTCACCGGTTGATGTCAGCATGTCCGAGTCATGGGACGATATCGATGCCATCACCCAGCTCACGTGGACTGTGGAATTGAATGGAGAATTGCTAGACACCGGCTCCTCATGGGCGGATGTTCAATCGTTCACACTTCCGAATTTATTGATGGGTCGACATACCTTGGTCGTCAATGCCACCGATTCCTCTGGTAACACTGGCACCCATTCGATGCTATTCGTCGTCGAGCCCCCCATCGGTGCCTTTTATCGAATCACCAATGTCGTCAAAGTCGGAGATGGTGGACCAGGAGATTCAGGTGCACTGGATGTTACACTGGAGAACGACGGTCAAGGAGAATCATATTTCCGACTCTGTTATTTGACGGAATGCACAACTGAATTGATGGCCGTTGAAGCCAGTGTCGATGGACCTGGTCAGATGACACATCGAATCATGGTTGAGGAATGGGCTTCAGGCGATGTCATTGTGGTCATCGAATTTCCGGACAACACAAGCCAAGAACATCTGTCGAATCTTACCGTTCAGGCCGAGATGACGCCGATGATGTGGATTCTACTTCTCATTCCTCCAATTGTAGGTTTGTTGGCCCTATGGCGTCTCAAGCGTCAACCTGAAGATGACCTCACATGAGGGCGGACCTATCTTAGAGGGAGTCGTCATCGCCGGAGGCGATGGAGAACATGGAGTCCCCCTCGGCAAGCATCGATGCTGAGATCGCTGAGCAGCAGGAGAGGGTGACCCGCCTCGCTTTGGCCTGTGCCTTTGCCACCATCGCCAGTGCAGCATGGTATATGTGGCCTGCACTGGATGGAGATGCCGTCCTGTTCAATCGGTTGGGCGCTGTCGGATTGTTACTCTCCGCCTCTCTGCTGCTTCAAGACCTCGTCGACCCTGACGCGCGCGCGCGCGGACGCCTGGGTGCGGTGAGCAGCCTTGCTTGGCCTGCTATCGCAGTCCTCGGTGTCGATGTCATCACAACTACAGGCAGTGTTCAGATTGGTCATGGTCTCATGTTCATCGTCGCGGGAGCCTGTCTGCTCAATTCTCGCGACCTCCTTCGTGGTAATTTAGACGCCCAACGATTCCGTGGAATCATGACACTAGGAGGCAGTACCATCGGTGGTGCTGTGATGCTCTCATCTCAATTCGCACAGGAACCGATGATCCTCGCCTGTGCGGTTCTTGGGCTCGGTCTTGTCTCTGCAATGATGGATTTGTTTGGAGGGGATGTCGATCGGATGGAGCGCAAGCGCTTTGGTCGAACACTCGATGCAATCGAAGTCAGAATTCTGAATCTTCAGGCTGGAGGGGTCAGTCTAGATCAGGCCTCAAGTTTGTGTCGAAATGCCTCTGAAGTTGGTTACAAGGATCCTGAACTTGGCTTCCGAATTCTCGAAGAGGCTGAAGAGGATATCGAGCGCACGCTTGCACTAGCTGAAGATATCTCAGAGATTCGCGACGTCTGTGCTGCAACCGTGGCCGAAGCCTCTGAAATCGCAACCACAGCGAAGAAGCCGCAGCGCAGCATGGATGCCGGTGATCGAGAGCGAGACTTGGGGAGTCTGCGGGAAGCAGAGATGCTCTATCGACGGGCCAAGAAACTCGCATTAAACATCGTTCAGCATTGGGTTGCTGCTGAGGATCAGATTGTTGAATCGAGCAAATTGATTGCTGAACTCGATGGTAGCCAACATCAGCAACTGCATGAATTACTGCTTGAGGCCAAGGCCGCTCTAGCCAAGGAAGATTGTGTTCTGGCTCTCGAAATTGCAAGTACGATTCCGGATCACGTCTCCAATCTCGGCGAAGCCAGTGAAGGAGCACAAGAAGCCTACGAAGAGGCCGTGAAAATCATGGAAGAGAGCGAGGGCTTGGATCTCAAACTGTGGAATGATCGATTGGAGGGTGCGGCCAAGCATCTGGAAGAAGGAGAATTCAGTCTAGCGCGCGGCGTATCTGATGGAATTGTTCGTGAGGTCCGAAAGGAGCGTGAAGCGATGGGAGATGTCCAGCGAGGCCTTCGCCAGAAGAAGAAAATCAAGGAGCGATGGAAGGACCGCGCAGATGCCGACGATTGGGAACAACGCCTGAAGGAAATTACCGCCGCATCCAAGCGCAAATCTTGGTCACACGCGGCTGCGTTATTGGATCGCCTCACCTCAGATTTGGATGCCTTGGATGTCGCCAGTGGAGACGCTGAAGAATTGGTCAATTATGTTCAGGATGAATGGACGGGTCTTCGCAAGAAGTTGGAAGCCGCTGGCATCAAGGCAATCGATGGAGAGCGAGCAGCTTGCGAGAAGGCGGGCGGTGATGCCAAGGCTGCGTTTGATGAAGGCCGTCTAGAAGAGACCCTCAGTGCTCTAGGCGAAGCGGATACACTCATGGAAAAGTTACGTCGCCGAGTCTAACCAATGGGTACGGACTGCTCAGGCTTGCAGTCCGGCGAACATAGCATCGACCATTCCATCTAGATCAAACTCGGGCACCCAACCCCACTCTGAACGAGCGACCTCATCATCGATATCATTGGGCCAGGAGTCCGCGTAATTTTGTCGGATGTCTGGCTCGTACGCGCACGTGAAGTCAGGCAGATGCCTCTGAATACTCGCAACCAGTTCACCTGCAGTGAATGAACAGCCAGAGATGTTGTATCCACCCCGTGCTCCCCCCAGTTGTTCTGACGGCACTTCCATCAGTTCGAGGGTGGCTCGAATGGCATCGTCCATGTACATCATGGGTAGACGCGTATCTTCTCTAACGAAGCAAGTGTAGTGACCTTCAGTTAGGGCCGCATGGAATATTTCCACAGCATAATCTGTGGTCCCTCCACCCGCGGGCGCCTTGTAGGAAATCAGACCTGGATAGCGCAGACCTCGCATATCGACACCCGTGGTCATCGCCAACTGTTCGCTGACCACCTTGGTCTTACCATACACGGTGGTCGGATTCAGTGGAGTCACTTGCGGTGCAATCGATGGGCAGTCTGGTCCGAAGACGGCGATTGAGGATGGTGCGAATACTCGACACCCGTGTGTATTCGCAGCGGCAATCACGTTCTCCAATCCTTCAACATTGATTTTCCAACACAGCTCTGGATTCTTCTCACCGGTCGCCGACAATAGAGCGGCCAAATGGTAAATCTCAGTGATTGATTCATCTCTCACAAGCGATTCAATCCCAGCTGCATCCATGACATCTAGGATTCGACAATTGTTCCCTTCTCGCACATCTGTAGCGATTACACTTCCTTGACCGTACTTCTCCTCAAGTGCCTCAACCAATTCGGTACCAATCTGTCCGAGCGCACCCGTGACCAGAATGCGCGAACCCATACCGTCGCCTCAACAACGGACGCTACTTGAACATGGAGGAAGCCACCTCAAGCCTGCTGATTCTGGAAATCCAAGGCCAACGTTCATAGGCGAGGCATGCGTGATGGAAACCCCGTTGAAGGCGATGAAGTACGTCGTGGTGTCGGGCGGGGTCCTCAGTGGGATCGGAAAAGGTGTCACTGCTTCGAGCATCGGCGTGCTCCTGAAATCGATGGGATTACGGGTCACTGCAATCAAGATTGATCCGTATCTAAACAGCGATGCCGGGACCATGAGTCCGTTTGAGCATGGCGAAGTATTCGTGCTCGATGACGGCGGCGAGGTCGATTTGGATCTCGGCAACTACGAGCGTTTCCTCGATATTCGTCTGGGTCGCGACAACAACCTAACCACCGGCAAGGTCTATTCCGGCGTCATCGAGAGAGAGCGCCGTGGTGATTACCTTGGGAAAACCGTTCAGGTTGTCCCCCACATCACAGATGAAATCCAAGAATGGACTGAACGGGTCGCAGCCCAATCCACTGATGGTTCCGGCGAAAAACCCGATGTCTGCGTCATTGAACTGGGTGGAACCGTTGGTGATATCGAGAGTGCTCCATTTGTCGAGGCTCTCCGCCAATTCCAGTTCCGTGTCGGACGAGAGAACATCTGCTTCTTCCACGTCTCACTGGTTCCTGTAATCGGTGTGGTGGGCGAGCAGAAAACCAAACCGACACAACATACTGTCAAGGAACTCCGCGCAGCCGGCCTTGCCCCTGACTTCCTTGTTTGCCGCAGCAGCACCCCTCTCCTCGCAGGGGTCAAAGAGAAGATTTCTTCATTCTGTCATGTCGATCCTTCACACGTTTACAGCGCACACGATGTACCCAACATCTACCACGTGGCACTGATGCTCAACGAACAAGGCATTTCAGAGAAATTGTCAGAACGCCTTGACCTCAAACTTCCTTCGTCTCGCCCCCTACTCGATGACTGGCGTGACATGGCTGAACGGGTTGACAACCTCGACAAAGAACTCACCATCGCGATGGTCGGAAAATACACAGGACTCTCCGATTCCTATCTGAGTGTCATCAAGGCATTGCAACATGCCGGATTCAATTCTGGAGCCAGAATGAACATCAGTTGGGTCGAGGCTGAGTATCTCACACCCGATCATGAGGAAGGTGAGAATGCAGCGAGATATGCTGCCGATTGGGCGAAGATTCGGGAAGCCGATGGCGTTCTGGTTCCGGGTGGATTTGGCAATCGCGGAATCGAAGGTAAGATGCTCGCCTCCCGATATTGCCGTGAAACAGGAAAGCCGTATCTCGGCATCTGCCTCGGCTTGCAGATTGCCGTCATCGACTTCGCTCGGGATGTTCTTGGACTAGAAGGTGCGAACAGTACTGAATTTGATGAAGCCACCCCACACCCTACCGTGATTTTCATGCCTGAAGGCAGTCGAACACACATGGGCGGAACCATGAGATTGGGCAGCCGACAGACCAATCTCCAAACCAAGGATTGCGATGCATTCCGACTCTATGGCGGTGACATGGAAATCCATGAACGTCATCGTCACAGATACGAAGTCAATCCGGACATGGTCAGCGATCTGGAGGCCGCAGGGCTGCGCTTCGTCGGCAAGGACACCGAAGGTGAACGAATGGAAATCATCGAGTTAACAGGCCACCCCTACTTCTTCGGAACTCAATACCACCCTGAATTCAAGAGTCGCCCCAATCGACCGAGTCCACCTTTCGTCGGGCTCATCGAAGCTGCATTAGATGCCCAATAGGCATCAGTGCCGTTCGAGTTCAGGGTCAGGACAAGGCAATGGGTCGCATTCGCAGGTCTTCAGCACGATGGCTTGCAGGAACAGTGGGTCCCCCTCTTCATCCCGCGTTCGTTGAATGCCACCTTGGGGCCTCCACCCCTCGGTGAGTTTGTCATTCACCAATGAAATGAGACCTTGGTTGACCATTGATGGCCAATTCATTACTCCGAGAGGAATGTCCTCCATATGATTTGCAGTGATTACGTTGTATCGCATAGGAGCGAACATAATTCGCGACTTACTTGAACCCTTACTCTTCGGCCACCCTGAGCAAGCGGGTGGTTCGATATCCCTGCAATACCTTGAGATATTTTTTCGCTTGAAATTGTGCGTCCAATTCGACATCTCCCGTATCGATTCTCAATTGGGCAACGGTCAGCATCTTCGCCGGCGTCACCACGCCGAGTACCGAATCGATTCCAATTTCTCTCAGAACATCTGGAGAGAGTTGGAGATTCCCCCTTCCGAGCAAGAAACCTTGTCCACCCATTGGAGAGACCAGCAGAGTACACCCTCCCTCATGTTGGGTGATTAGTTCAAGCAACGATTCCTCATTGAGATCGGTCCCCACTTGTTTTTCTCCGACCGTTGCATCGATTCCGAGCAAGGTTGGGTGGAAACCCAAACCTTCCGCGATGGTCCGCAATGTCCCGCCTGAACCCCAGATTATCATGTGTTCTGAATCCGCGACTAGAACCTCTCGAATGTGATCTCCGAGGGCTTCCAGTACCTCATCCTCCTCTGTCGCCTCCACCCTCATCTTGGCGCCTTGCATCCATCTGGGGCTGGCCGGCATCATGGCTTCACCATACATTCGCACCGACCATCGCCCCTCTCGATACACATCCTCATCCAAATCCATAACCTCGGTTCTCGCAAGTAGCAAATCGCCTGCAAGCCAAGCGAGTAGAACTTCTGCGGCAGCATTTGGAGAGGCTGCAAAACATCCGCTGTGCATCTTGACTCCTCCTGGGACTCCAATGACTGGGAGTTCAGAATCGGGTAGGGCTTCGATGATGTCTCTGGTGGTCCCATCGCCACCGGCATAGAACAACAGATCAATTCCGGCTTCACACAGTGCGGCCACCGCTTCCTGTGTGGTCTCTGCAGATGTCTGAGTGGGAGTTTCAAACACGACGGTGTGTTCGATAGGCACCCATTCCGCGCCCATTCTGCCGGAGCAGGTGAGAATCTCCACTCCCTCCAATCGGTCCTGACATCGCTCCAGCGCTTGTCGCATCCGTGGTCCTGCTCTGTCTTCCGCTCCAGCCGCTCTGGCCTCAGCCGCGCGTCCATCACTGCCCTTGAAACCGAGTCGCCCTCCAAGACCCGCATCTGGGTTGACGAGCATGCCCACTCGACGTGTCATGCCACGGCCAAGGGTCACGACAGCATGAATCCTGCCCTAAGGGCAGGACCTCACGAAGCCACACCTTTCAAGGGGAGGTGGAGGAGTCGAAGGCTCATGGCGGACGAAGGTTCAGACGACTTCGATGATAGCTGCGCCAAAGAATTGGAGCGTCTATTGGCGGCCAAGGAAGAGGAAGAAGCCCTTCCTCCGGAAGAACCAGAATCGGTTGCAGATGCCTTCCTCGTGTACCGTGTGTACACGCCTCGTCGAACTCGCCATCCAATTGTGGTTTGGGGAGTGCACTGATGATGCCTGCTTTACAGGCAAAGGTCTCTGCGACCTGATGAATACCAGCTTCTGCCCAATCATCTGTGAATGCCATTACTGCCCAACGGGTCCAGTGTGTACCCTTACATTGAGCGCCGGGTGCCTCAAACACAGGGCCGGCCCGATTA
>JAKUOE010000219.1 GCA_022449845.1 Candidatus Thalassarchaeum sp. | reverse complement strand
TTCGATTGTCGGGGCACTTGATTGAGGAATTCTCCATGGGACAAAGTGACGAATTCTCCTCCCGTTGGGGTGTGATTTTCGCAACGATTGGAGCAGCCATTGGAACGGGCAACATCTGGCGTTTCCCACGTATGGTGGGTGCTAACGGCGGGGGTACATTCCTGATTCCTTGGCTGTTCTTCCTCTTCGTCTGGTCAATTCCTTTGGTCATCGCTGAATTCGCTCTGGGCAAGCGAAGTCGAACTGGAACCGTGGGCACTTTCCGCATCTTCGGTGGCCGTAAGCTCGCTTGGATGGGCATGTGGACCGCTTGGATTTCCTGTGCAATCGGTTTCTACTACGCGGTCGTTGCCGGTTGGTGCATGAATTACTTCCAATTGGGATTCAGAGGTGGTCTATCTGGCGGTGTTGACACCGTGGAGGTTTGGAACAATTTCCTGAATACAACCGAGTTGGTCATTCTCTTCCAAGCTCTGGTCATCATCATCACGCTCTTCGCCATTTGGGGTGGTGCGAAGATGATCGAGAAGGCGAACACCTTCATGATGCTCAGTTTGTTTGCCCTGCTCTTCCTCGCACTCTTCCTCTCCATCTGGATGGATCTCTCCGATGGTTCTCTCGATGGAGCCTTGTTCATGTTCAGTGTTGATTTTGAAATACTGATGCAACCGGAGACTTGGATCAATGGTTTATCTCAATCCGCATGGTCCTGCTCAGCCGGTATGGGCATGGCCATCACCTATGCTGTATACATGAGAAAGGACGAGGACACGACTCTCAACGCCTTCACGATGGGCCTTGCAAACAACAGCATCTCCATCATCGCGGGCCTGACTGTCCTCAGCGCAATCTTCGCGGTACAGGACGACCCTCTGGCCACTGTGACCGGCGGTTCAAGCGCCATCACCTTCCTCGCTCTGCCCGAAGTGTTCGCCCAGGCTCCCGGTGGCTCAATGACCCAGTGGGGCATGATGTGGGCGTGCTTCCTCGCCCTGACCTTCGCTGCTCTGACGAGTATGATTTCAACGGTGGAACTCTGTGTCCGCAACTTCGTCGATCACGGATTCCAACGTGACAAGGCCGTGGGCATGACAGGTGCTGCAATTTTCGTCTTTGGTTTACCTTCGACCTTCATCTGGATTCATCTCGATGCAGACGGCGTAGCGTTCCCCGAATTCCTTGAGGTTCAGGATCACATCTGGGGGTATGGATTGATGTTCAGTGGTCTGTTTATCGCTTACACCATCTGGCAATTCGGCTTCAAAATCTGGCGTGAAAAAGTCGATGCAGGCGAGGCCGACCCCGGTCTAGTGGGTTACATCAAGCACGGTGTTCCAGCATTCCGAGACGAATTCATCAATACTGGAGACAACGATCTCTGGATTGGTCGATGGTGGGACTTCTGCATCTTCATCGCCTTCCCGTTGTTGTTCACCGTCCTCATCGTCTCATACTTCGGTGACATGATTGCGAACACACCGGATGTTTGGAATCCAAGCAATCCACGAGGTTTGACGATTATCCTCCTCTTCTGGGGTGTTGTTGGAAGTCTCTTTGTTGGATTCAATCACCTCTTCGCGTCTCGGCCTTTGTATCGCAACGTTCCCGAGGGCGCAGGCGCAGGTGCCGACATCTCGATGCTCCCTGGTGGTGATGACGAACTCGTCGGCGTTGTGGGCGATGTCTTTGATGGCTGGGAACACCACGCATCTGCCGAAGACCTGATGGACGCGGAACTATCCTAGCCTCGCTGTGGAAGCCGATGCTCGGGGCCGTGAGCCCGCTCGATGGTGTATGCATTGGGCGGAGGTCGGCGTGTTCGACGACAATGCAGCGGCCTTTGGTATCGACATGTCGAATCTCCGCCGTCGCCAGTAGCTAGATCTAGGAAGTGGACGTTTTATGCATACACATTGGAG
>JAKUOE010000218.1 GCA_022449845.1 Candidatus Thalassarchaeum sp. | reverse complement strand
CCAATCCATATTCGGTGAAAATATTCGTCGACAAGGTGACATCCAAACCATCGGCGATATTGCCGATATTTCTGAATGTGTAAGTCAGTGTGACATTGTCCATATCGTCCATCGCGATACTGCTTGATTGAATTTCCCACTCGCAAAGACTCGCAATCTCAATCGTCGAGGTGGTCGCGCCCATCTCAATTCCATCGCTCGTCATCAATCGAAGTGTGGAGGATAGTTCTAATTCAGCGGGTAATCCATCTTCGACGACGTAGATGATCCCCACATCAGTAAATCCACCGGGTTCTAGGTTGAACACATCTCTCTCCATTTGTATTTCAACCGATTCGGGCAATTCCATCTCAATCACGTAATCATCGACATAATTGCCGGTATT
The DNA here is from genome assembly GCA_022449845.1 of Candidatus Thalassarchaeum sp. Classification (GTDB taxonomy): domain Archaea; phylum Thermoplasmatota; class Poseidoniia; order Poseidoniales; family Thalassarchaeaceae; genus MGIIb-P. Next base: position 1,571 of record JAKUOE010000218.1, on the reverse strand, counting down.
TTGTATTCTGAATTCACTTGTACAGAGATTACCTGCATACATCAACGAACAATCGTCGTCCAGGAGTTCAATCGTTGCACTCCGCTCACGAACAATGTTCACTTCAATCATTGTAGTGGAGATTTGCTGGCTCGCTCCAGTGCTCCATGTACTGAATTCCACCCACATCGTTCAAGCGCGGAGATTTGGGGCATGGAATTCCAATTGTACAGTACCTGTTTCATATGGCCCTAAATCCAGAACTTCGTACAGTTCCCAAATCTCAACGGACCATCCATTTTGAACGAATGAAATTGAGGGCTCGAATCCTGTAATCGGTACCCCCTCGGCGCTGACCGGCTGAACCCGAACACCCATGCTCTTCTGCTCATTGCCCAGATTCCGAACGGTGACAGGGACGCGAACCTCTGTGCCGGGATCCAAAGTTGCATTGGCCGGTTGTGTTGCCACTTCGGCACCATTCCATGGTAGAACTTCGATTGTGAACGTCCACGAGGTTGTATTTCCATCGTGTTGACTTGTTGCCGTGACCGTAAACGAATGCACAGAACCGGCGAGTGGCAACCCCATCGAGATTTCAGGCACCGAGATTGCAAACTGAATCCAGTGCATTGAATCACTGTCCATTTCCAGGGTGTAGCCATTGGCTGGATTCCCGTCGCCATAGTCCCACGACATCTCCCAACCCGTATCTGACTGGATGTGGATGTCTGCAATGTCGGTAAACGAGGCATTGTTGGTGATGTTGACTGTAAATCCTGAACCCCCTCCGGGTCCGATCAGGACGTTGGTCCCATCCGCACTTCCAAACCACAGATTACTCGATTCCGACGCACTGTCATTTCCTGAATCGTTGCCCCCTCCATCCGTTGATTGTGCATCATCCGAATTGAATGCCCAATCAAAGGCTGTATTGATTAGTGAACCATCAGGGAAAATCGGACTATGCCCTACATTCACCATTTTCCAATGTGCGACCCTGTTTCCTCGTGCGCAGTTGAGGTGCTCATAGTCGAGAGTTTCGTCAGTTCCATCGGTACCCACCAGATCTAGGGATCCCACCAAGGTTGAGTCTTCCTCACACATAGATCGTTCAGCCCAGAATGCAGCTCCACCGGGGGAAGATGCAAACGATGCACCTCCTTCTCCGAATGCTCCACCATTGTAATCGACCACACCATCCGCATCGCCATGGGCGTTGATGATATTGGGATAACCACTCCACATACATTGATTGAAATTCCCATACGTGGCACCAGCGAAATTTACGATTGTGTGTATTTTATTTCCAGCATCACAAGCCATTCTGTGCGACATGAAGCCACCGTTCGAGTGACCGATTAGCATGACGCGTTCAGGGTCGGCACCCCAATGGGTCACGGCAGAATCAATGAGTGATGAGAGATAGTCCACATCGTCGATGTTCTGATCATAAAAATCGCAGCAGGCAGGTGGACCGTTCCAGAAATGCTTCCCCTCTGGATTTTCTGTTCCGATAGGAGTCAATAGCAGATGACGGTTTACGATTACACTCTGCGGTCCTTGGAAATAGTCGTCCACATACCCCGGGG
>JAKUOE010000217.1 GCA_022449845.1 Candidatus Thalassarchaeum sp. | reverse complement strand
CTTTCGAGTGGTGGCAACCTCAAACTGTACTTCCTCAACCGAGCAGAGCACTACGGTCGTGAGAACCGCATTCGATTGACTGTATTCCTTGAAACTCTTGGTTTGATGGCTGAATCCTACGTTGTGGTCGCTGTAGCCATGCCCCTCTTCCTGATTGTGATGCTCGTCATCATGTTCTGGGTGTCGGGTGCAGGGAGTCAAATCAGCGAGGGTATGGTGTACGGTATTGTTTTGGGTGTTTTACCGATGATTCACATCGCCTATTCTGGATTGGTCTGGCTGATGAGTGAAGAACAGAAAATGTGAGCAGGAGGTGAAATGATGGCACGTAAGAAAGAGAAAATTCGCGTTGATTTGGAACTTCCAAAGGATGACAATACACAGTCAACTTTCGTTGCTATCCTATTGATTGGCATGCTCATGGGCATTGTTAGCTTGGGCTTCTGGGTGACCAATGCTGACCTCGTCTTCAAACCGGTGAATGGAAACCCGATGTTCCTCAATCTCGCCTGCCCAGATTCATTTGACCCCATGGACCCGACCGGTCCAACATATTACCAGAATCAGACTTGTTGGTTGACTGAAGAAAGTCCCAATGAGGAGCAATGGGTCGAATCCTGGCCCCGTGTCAGGCCACCCGGCTTGGCCAAATCCTTCCATGTTCCCGGCATGAGTGCCACCCAACTCATCGACAATGGACAACAACAACAACATCCCCCTCAACCGATGACGGTAACGACTGAGGCAGATGCCTATCAGGCGTATACCTATGAAATCACAATCTACCACTACGCCGTTGGTTCGAACAACAGAGAACACATCCTGACTGTTCCGTGTGTAGCCAACGCCGGTCCCTGTTCGGCTTCTGTACCCCATGTGGAACCCGGTGGCGAGTATCAGTTGTTCCTCGTATTCCCAATGCCTCCTTCAGGTGGCAACGAAGCCATGCTGAACAAGGTCGATTTCACCGTCTCCGTAGATTCTTGGGACGGGATTCCAGAGAACATGAACAACAAGTCACTCTGGCTGGGCCCTGAACTCGAGTTGGGTCCACTGAGCCTCCGCCCGACCATGTTTGTGAATTTCTTTGGCCTTGGATTCCTCTTCATGGTGTATCCTGCGGCACTGTATCACGATCGCCAGCAGAAGAAGATTGAAGCGGTCGAGGACAAGTTCCCTGATTTCCTGAGGGACCTTGCTGAATACTGGAAGGGTGGTCTTTCGATGACACTCTCGGTGAGAACGTTAGCCAATTCTGAATATGGTGCGTTAAACCCGGAAATCAAGAAAATGTCTGATCAATTATCGTGGGGTATCGCCTTTGAAGACGTTTTGAAGATGTTCGCTGATCGTGTTGGGACACCGCTGGTGAAGCGCGCTGTGAGTTTGGTCTCCGAAGCCAACAAGGCCGGTGGAAAAATCTCTGACATCCTTGTGACAGCAGCCAATGACAGCCGTGAAATTCAGTTCCTGAAGGGTGAGCGAGCCCGTGCCATCGGCTCTTACATCGCCGTCATCTGGGTATCGTTCATTGTCTTCATTGGCGTGATTATCGTCCTATCAAACGTGTTTATTCCCGCAATTGCTAGCAGCAATAGTGGCGGCGAGAGTGAAACCATTGGAAACATGCAAATCAACGCTGTTGATCCTCTCTTCTTCTTGGTGGTCTTCTTTTACGGGGTGACTGCGCAAGCAATGGGCAACGGA
>JAKUOE010000216.1 GCA_022449845.1 Candidatus Thalassarchaeum sp. | reverse complement strand
TCAACTCCACGTTTCCTCCTCTGGAGTCTTCACCATATTCTGCACTATCCGCGTTCGTATTGTTGAATTTTGTATTGCAGTTGGAGAGTTGTGTGGTGCCGAACAGATAGAGGGTGTTGGGGTCTGCCGTCAGTTGTCCATCTTCCGAACCCGGTGATTGCATGGCGCTCATCCCTGGCGATGCGGTGGTTGAACTGGTCATCATAACGGCAAGCATCAGGGCGACGAACGTGACAGAGAATCCACGGCGGTCCATGATACTCCGTGGAATCGGACCTGTTTGAGCATTCGGGTGTGTTGGCCTAAAGGCCAATTCACGAATCAAAGCGCTGAATCGAACCGAACCCGGGTCCACCAGTGCCGCGCTGTCGAGCGATGCCGAGCGCTTCACCCAACCTGTCTGGGTCCATGACGCCCTCGGTCAGACGGTCGCTGGCCACACCGGTAATGATGGCCATGATTTTGATCGTATCTCCAAATCCAGGGTCTTGTCTTGCGCCGAAAATCACGTTGGCATCTGGACTCAATCGTCCGGTCATCAAATCGACCACTTGACTGGCTTGTTCGAGTGTCATGTACGGCCCACCTGTGACGTGAATCAGCGCGCCGGTTGCACCATCGATGTCGATGTCCAACAAGGGGTGATTCAGAGATTCGTGGACGACCTCTTCGGGTCCTCGGTCACTCTCACCGTAGAGCATCATGGTGACGCCGCCACCCTTCATGATGGTGCGGACATCGGCAAAGTCGAGGTTGATGAGGCGGGGCAGCGTGATGGTTTCGACGATGCCCTTGACAATCTCGGCAATCAATTGGTCCATGATGCTGAAGGCCTCATCCAGTGGGAGATTGGGAACGTAGTGTAGAAGTCGGTTGTTGTCGAGAACCAACACCGCATCCGCTTCCTGACGCAGGTGCTCGAGACCTTCCAGAGCCCGAAGCATTCGTTGGCGTCTTTCAACTTGGAATGGTGTGGTCACCACAGCGACGACCAGTGCTCCGGCTCGCTTGGCTTCCTCGGCCACGATGGGTGCAATTCCAGTCCCGGTTCCACCACCGAGTCCAGCGGTGATGAAGACAAGGTCTGCACCAGACACAATCTGAGTAATGACATCTCGACCGGCCTCAGCGCACTTGCGTCCTGTTGAGGGGTCGCCACCCGCACCCAGTCCGCGGGTGATGTGGCGTCCGACCAGAAGTTTCTGTAGAGCTCGAGTGTGATCCAAATGTTGCTTGTCGGTGTTGATGGCGACGGTGATGGCACCCTCGACACCAAGATGGGTGATTCTGTTCATCGTGTTGTTTCCACTTCCACCACAACCGCAGATGAGAATGCGAGGATCGGGGACACCGAAATTGGAGACATCTTCATTGAGGAGTGCAGTAGATTGACGATTGTCTAAATCTCGCTTCAATTCACCCACCAATTCTTCGTAGGCTGGTCCGAGAGGGGTTCCCGGCTCCTGTCCAGTCACTTGTTCCCCATCCATGGAATCCACCACAGGTTACACCTGTATTCTTGAGTTCGTCTTCCATCCCATAATAACCATCGCGGTTCAAGCCCGCTCAAGGAGCCCAATTCTGGACCCTACGTTAGAGCCCCGAATGAAGGCGCTACGCACAAATAGACGAGGACAATGGGCGAATTCAACCCGAGCGTAGCATAGCCTGGCCAATGCACCTGACTGTAGACGTGAAATCCACGGTTGTAGACAAGGCAGCCATCAGGGAATCGCTGGTTCAAATCCGGCACCTCGGACCAAAAAACACTAGGTTGAATTTCAAATACTAGGGGTCCTCAAGACCGTTTATGGATGGTCAAGAGTACTACAATTCTTTACTCGGCCAAGGGTATTCTCCTGAAGATGCTCTTCACTATACTGAGGAGCATTTTCCCGGTTTTGGACAAAGCATGGCGCTTGAAGCACTTAACCCACCTTCTCAAGTTTCCAGATTTTCTCCACCAGAACAGGCGGCTTACATTTCTGGAACCACCGAATCGAATCAGTATGGAACAACCTCTGAATACCATAC
>JAKUOE010000215.1 GCA_022449845.1 Candidatus Thalassarchaeum sp. | reverse complement strand
AGTGAATTACGTCATGATGAAGAGGATGCAGGATTCAAGAAAGAGGTTTACTGGGTGAAACATGCCGGTGAAACAGATCTGGATATCCCTATGTTTTTGCGACCAACCAGTGAAACTGCAATGTACACCATGTTCCCTTTGTGGATTCGAAGCCACGTCGACCTCCCACTCAAAACATACCAAATTGTCAATACATTCCGATATGAGACAAAACAGACACGTTCATTCATTCGTGTCCGTGAAATTCATTTTTTCGAGGCCCACACTGCGCATGTAGACGAAGATTGCGCATCTAGACAAATCGAAGAGGATTTAGAAATCGTATCACGTCTCATGGAGCAGATGTCTTTGCCAGTCATTATTTCGAAGCGTCCGGTATGGGACACATTTCCCGGAGCGTGGTACACAATCGCCATCGATGTGATTATGCCGAACGGACGAACCCTGCAAGTCGCCTCATGTCATCATTACAAGGATCAATGGGCGAAGGCGTTCGATATTACATACCAGGATGAATCTGGTGATTCTCAATATTGTCATCAAACAACCTATGGAATGTCTGAGAGATTGCTGGGCGCCGTCGTCGGTATGCACGGTGATGATAATGGACTCATATTCCCTCCACCAATCGCCCCGATTCAAATCGTTCTCATGCCTATTGCATCACACAAATCTCCAACCGTGAATACAACCGTTGAATCGGTCGCAGACACATTGAGGGCTGCTGGCTATCGAATCAAGATCGATTCACGTGATTTGCGACCAGGACAGAAATATTGGGATTGGGAAATTAAGGGAGTGCCTCTACGCTTAGAAATTGGTCCACGTGATGTTGAAAATGCGACTGCCTTCGCTGCCCGACGTACCGGTGGCAAGGATCCAATTCCCCTTGACAACATTGTCACTGCAGTTCGCGAACAACTAGACATTGTCCATTCTGAACTCAATGCCCGCAGCCATGCACACGTTGAGGGGTGCGTCATTCGATTAGAATCGCTAGATCAGGACATTGTTGATGGGCAAATTTACGAGGTTGCCTTCGATGGTACAGATGCTGATGCTGAACACTTGGAAAAATCAACCGGCCTCACAATCCTCGGGGATGCTATGTCCGGTTATGATACCGATAAACCCTGTATTGTATCAGGTAAAATGACAACTCGAAAACAACACATTGCTCGGATGTATTAGTTACGTCCGCGCAAACCTTTGACGATACAGGCTATGCATATCAACGCGATAATGACATCAGGGATTCCAATACTTCCTGTAGGACTCCAGGCGATATGCTCGTCCATTCGATGAAATTCAACCCAATTCAGTTTCAGACTCTCGCCACAGGTGCTGTGTACTTCAGTAGCGCAAACGCTGAGGAAGTTACCAAATCCATAGAATAGATTGGAGATTACAGCAATCAATCCAATTGAGCCACCGATCATTCGGAGTGTATGTACAATGGAACGACCACTGGATTGCTCAGCTACATCATCGTAAGATGGATTGGGGGGCATATCTTCAGGCATCGGTAGTGGGAGATCGCCATCAGGGAGTACATCAATTAACAAATCGTCGCCATCAATTTCGGAAAACTGTTCGACAAGTGCACGTTTCGTTTCACCGCGAGTGATGCCCACTCTGTCCAGGAAGTCAGTGCCGTAGATTCGTTCGGCTAGACTTGCGAGAACGGGGTCATCGGCGATTTCCTGCGGCGACAAATTGCCATCCAGCAGTTCTTTGAGACGATTGTCGTCATCAGCCATGTATACCCCTCAGATGTTTTCGCGTACCCGGCACTATTCATCAAGGCTGTGGAGCCATGTGGGTCGTTGTGATGATTACTTACGTTCTACAACTCGCTTGGCGGCTTCAATGATGTCGTCAGCCTTCATTCCAAGCAATTGTAGCAATTCATCGCTACCTCCTGATTCTCCAAACCCGCCTTGAACTCCGATTCTTTCCATCGGCACTGGGTGTGATCAGACGATACATTCTGCTACAGCACCACCCAAACCGCCGATAATGGAATGATCCTCAGCTGTCACAATCG
>JAKUOE010000214.1 GCA_022449845.1 Candidatus Thalassarchaeum sp. | reverse complement strand
CGGGAAATAAAATCTTCCAAGGGTAATTCAAAGATTCCTATCACAACCGTTCCCCTTCCGATTACCTATGGTCGCATGGGTACCCTCTGAATCCGAAAGTGCCCCCAGCCATCATCAGGACAACACCGGCAATGATTGCTGGAATGGTGGTGTGGACGGTCGCCCAAAGACTCGCAGCCTTGTGGCGAACCAACAATGGGAACAATGCATCTCCATCCTGACTAATGGCGTTTGCAGCCAGAGCTGGGAACGAGATGATGTCCTTGGTATAGGCAGTAATGGCGATAATCTGGGGTCCACATCCTGGAATCAAGCCGATGGTGGCGGCGACGAGAACAGCAACCAGACCATCGCCGTGTCGAGCGAGATCTTCTTCGGCCAGACCACCAAACAACATCATGAATTCAAAGGCCAAGTAGGCGATCATGACCCAGAAGGTCACGAATGCGGTCTCGCTGGCAGCATGTACCATGGTTTCTCGCATCGAGTGGAGTTTGTCGCCAATGGTCGCTTCAGTATCATCGGCAAACCAGTTCTTCTGTGCAATATACAAGATGACAGAGAGCGTGGTCCCAAGGAGTCCAATCCATGTGATGAAGCCATTCAGTGTCAGAGGATTCCACGCCAATTCAAGACTGAAATCAGCATCTTGGCCCGACCAAACGAGCAAAAGAACGGCAAAAATCAGGCCCAGCCCCGTGACGGCCCACCAAATCACGTAGCCCTGGTGGAGAATCTTGTAGCCGAGTCCTTCAGGCACTTCCCGTGAAAGATCATCCAAAGGAGAAGTAATCTCTTCTGAGGGAGGTGGGAGTTCATCTCCACCAAAGGTGGGCCCAAATTTACCAAGTGGGTTCCGAGGGGTGGTGCCCGTGATGTCAACGAAATACCCCCATGCAACACCAACACAGAAGGAAAGGACATGGACGGCGATTAGCGGGGCAACGAAGCGTGAATCAGCGACGGCTGCGCCAATCAACACGAAGGCGGAATCTCCCAGTGTCGCAATCAGCGTTGCGACAACGGTACCATAGCTCACATATCCTCGTGCATACATTGGCATCATCACAATGGCACCACCACATCCGGGTGTCAGACCCATCAATGCACCAATGATTGGCTGCAATTTCTTATGTTCCTGAATGTATTCTACGAATCGACCACTGGTCACATATTGAAGCCAACTGAATAACAGAACCATGGCTGCGACGAATACGGTCACAGCCAGAAAGGCGTCACGCATGCTGGTGACCACGATTTCGAGGACGTCAGCGGCCGAGGCCATATCTGTGGGTCCAAGCCCGATTCAATAAGCGTTAGTTCGGAACGACCCCAACGGTTTCCTCAAGTCCTCTACCCCTATGGGAGGGTCATGACACAGCGAGTGCTGGAATGGGTCACAGCACGATTGCGTGAGGGTGAGCCGGTCGCTTTGGCCAGTGTCATTACAGCTCAAGGCAGTGTACCGGGCAAACCTGGAGCGCACATGGCTGTAACCGGATCCGAAGTCTACGGAACCGTTGGTGGAGCCGGTCTGGAGCTCAAAGTGATGAATCATCTTCGAGAGATTCTGGAAACGAATGAAGGTCGCATCGAGACCTATCAGTTGCAGAAAGAGGCACGTGGTGGTGCTGGAACGCCCCTGAACAGTCTCTGTGGTGGAATTCTCACCGTTTCCATGGAGGTGATTCAACCAATGCCGCACATCTTGCTCGCGGGCGGGGGTCATTGTGCACAGGCCATCGCAGATGCGAGTGCACCGCTCGGTTGGTCTGTGACTGTCCTAGACGCTCGACCCGAATATGCTGCTGAAGAACTGTGGCCCGATGCCGAGGAATGTATCGCATCGGAACCGGGCGATTTCCTCGCGCGCGAAACGACTGAATCGCTGGCTCGATTCTCCCACATCCTGCTTCTAGGCCACGATTGGGCCATTGATGAAGCGCTACTCATCGGTCTGCTAGAGCGTGCTGAAGGGAGACCACGGATTGGTTGTATAGGATCTAGGGCAAAGTGGCAGGCTTTTGAGAAGAGTGCGCTTGAAGAAGGTGTTTCACAGGAATTTCTGAATTCGGTCATCTGT
>JAKUOE010000213.1 GCA_022449845.1 Candidatus Thalassarchaeum sp. | reverse complement strand
TGACACCATTGGTGCCGTTGATGATTGCAATCGGACCATCACAGAACCCATCGCCATCCGTATCGGGATTTGTTGTACTGGTATTGAGAAAGGATTCCGTGGTATCGTTCAGACCATCATTGTCATCGTCTGTATCCTCAATCAGTTCTCCATCCAACGGATAATCGACGGGCAACTCATTGGGCAAGCCATCGCCATCTGTATCATCAAGAATTTCGATGCCGAATTGCCATGAATAGGACGTGCCATCACTGAGGTGGCCATGGACTGTGTATGTGGTATTCGCCCACGGTGAAGTGGCGGTTCCCGACAATTCACCCGTCGAGCTGTCAAACACCAAACCTGCGGGTAATTCTGGTGATATGGTGTAGGTCATGTTGGGAAATGTGAGGTAGGGTTCAACAGTTTCAATGGCGATGTCAATGACACCGACCACGTTTGTGGGTGGGTCGCGGTCTGGACCTGCAGTACAGATGGGTGGGACATCGTTTGGCCCATCACAAATCCCATCGCCATCCGTATCGGGATTGAGTGGGTCGGTTCCCGTGTCATTCGTACCACTATAGGTTCCAGTGTTGGTCTCGACAACGTCAGCATAGCCATCGTTGTCATCATCGAGATCTTCGACCAATCCAGGCGTGGGACCCGTGGTATCGTAATCCACAGGCAAGGAGTCGGGGTCACCATCACCATCGGTGTCTTCAAGCACCATCAAGGACACTTCGAAGGTGGTGGAATTTCCACTGCTGTGAGTGGCTAAAACCGTGTATATGGTTTCACCCATGACTTGAGTGGGTGTACCACTGATGGTACCATCGACTTGGTCGATGTTCACGCCGGTTGGAAGAGATGGCGAGATGCTCCAGATGACCGAGTCATTTGAACCGCCACCGCCGCCTCCGGAAGTGCCACTTGAACCACCACTCCCGTTGAATGTTAGATTCGCGGGGTCATGTACCCATAGTTCCGCATCCCACTTATTTTGGCTGATTTTTTTGCTGGCTGCGAAATAGAGTTGGTTGCCTACGGCCGCGAAACCGGAGGGATTACTAGATATTCCAGCCGAGTATGTGTTAATATCTGCAACCATCCAACCTGCGCCATTGATAGTATCCAACGCCCATAACTCGCTTCCATGGATGCCGTCATCACCCTGGAAAAAGAATCGCTCACCCATTGCAAATTGCTGGAAGAAGCCTCCATCCCCACCGTTAACAGATGAATTTGGATTGACGTCACAAACCTGCCATGCAGTATCGTTTGTGACATCATAAGCCCATGGTTCTCGGCCGCTTTGATTGTCTTCTGCTTCAAAGTAAATTGTAGAGCCCATGGAGACGTAGTAGAGAGGGCGGCCCGTGGGATTATTATTCGAAGGAGAAATGTCCTCGACCAACCAAGTGGAACCGTTCGTGGTTTCGTGTGCAAACAGTTCCGTAGGCGTAACGTTGTTGCTCCCCGTGAAGAATATCCGCGTACCGATGGATGTCATGGAATGATCACTAGAAGAGAATCCATGGCAACCAGGAGTGCAATGGTTGGAAGTCCTCCATGCTGTTTCGTTGGTCGTATCATAGGCCCACAGTTCATTGTATACTCGAGGCGCCCCCCAGCTGGACCCCTCGTTATCGCCGTTGTCAGCGCTGAAGTACAGTTGCGAGCCCATCACAATAATAGGATCCTGTCCCTCCTGAACTCCATACATACCGATATTTGTCACGGCCCAAGTGGATTCGTTGGTTGTCTCATGGGCCCATATTTGTACCCCGTTAGAATCTTGGGCTGTAAAGTATAGACGAGTTCCCATCAATGAAAATCCCCCATAGAAGAGATATTTTGCGACATTGTTGTGCGTAAGCACTTGGGATACAAAGGTGTGATTGGTGAGTTTCCATGCCGTATCATTGGTTGTCTCATAAGTCCAAAGTTGCTTGTTGAGGTGGGTGTTGAGTGGTTGACCTAATGGGTTGTTATCGTCCTTCGCCTCAAAGTAAAGTCGGGGCCCAACGGCGAAAATCTCCCTGCTATCATCGCTACCGTTGGGGTTGAAATCGTGCACCTCCCATTCCGTTTGATTGCTTGTATTGTAAGCCCACAATGA
>JAKUOE010000212.1 GCA_022449845.1 Candidatus Thalassarchaeum sp. | reverse complement strand
GAGGTCTTGGTCAGTGCTTGTGAGGCCGAGAAGATTACCACAGTCATGGTCACACACGATGAAACCTTAGCGAGATTTGCGACGCGGGTTGTTCGTCTGGATAATGGAAAAATCATCTCGGATGAAAAGGTTTGAACTGAGGTGATTCCATGTCGATGCTGCTGACAAAGAGGCTCGCAAGAAGCCTTTGGCGCACCAAATTGCGCCTGTCAGCAGTGGTTCTCATGGTGGCAATTGGTGTATTTGCTGGAATCGCTTTCGGAGCCTACGCAATGTCGGTAACCACCCTTTACGATGACATTTACGAAGATGATGAACAAGGTGTGAATCTCCCCGATGTTTGGGTCGAGAACAATGCTGGAAATTGGAATGCGACAACTGCCGAGAACCTCTGCCAAGAAATTCGAGATCAATGGCCGAGTGAAACCTTGGAACTCGACCATTGCGAACCTCGCCTCAAATCCAATGGTCAATTTTTCAGTGAATCTGCAGAGATCGGCATGGTCCCTGCAGTTTGGCATGGAATCGATGAAGGAGAAGTGGACAAAGTTTGGATTCCTGAACACGATTGCTGCTCGGGACGGATGGCGACCGCCGCCAATGAAATTGTCATCGATCAACACGCGGTTGATGGCCTGAATCTAGAGGTTGGAGACACCGTTAGAATCAGCGCCGGTGCGGGTTTTGCATTGGACTACACCGTGGTTGGAATCGGATTCCATTCGAACCATTTGTACTTCACAATTGAGGGGGAAATTATCCCTGCACAACCGGGAACATTTGTGACGGGATACATGACGGATGAGGGCCTAGAAGCGCTTGCAAATTTCACTGCTGGAGAATCTAATTTACTGTTGATTGACGTTGTCGGTACTCCGGATTCACAAGCTGCAGATGAGAGTGGTTTGGCGGATTTAATCACAGGGATTTCAGCGATTGTTGCAGAGAACGATGATTCACCAACGGGTGTGTATGATCGGACAGGGGTCCTTTCTGTTGAATTCTTGAGAGCGGATGTTGAGGGGGCGATGAAAACCTATCCAATCGTCACTGGCATGATTGCGATTGTTGCGGGTATCACAATTTTCCTCAGCCTTCAACGCTTGATTCAGTCTCAGGCCAAGGAAATCGCAGTTCTCCGTACTCTTGGGGTGAAGCGCATGTCGATTATGCCCGGCTACGTCATCGCTCCGATTTTCATTGGCGCCATCGGTTGTGTATTGGGGGCCATACCCGGGGTCCTGTTTGGAGCACCTGCAATGGTTTCGATGTATGAATCAATCATCGGCATCCCGATAATTGACCACACTCTACCAACATCTTTGGTCACACAAATCGTTGTAATCGCCATGCTCATCGTCTTCTTATCAGGATTGAGGCCTGCTTGGCAGGCATCTCGATTGCAACCACTGGAAGTGTTGCGCGGTCAGCACGAAATTCGAGTCTCTTCCAGAAAATTGCAGAAGTTGACTTCAAAATTACCTGCAACCGTCGGATTGACGATTCGCTCTAGCGCCCGAAAACCTGTCCGATTGATGTTCACGTTCTTGGCCGTAGGACTCTCAATGTTGATTTTCGGATCAATGATGATTATGATGGATTCCTTTGGCAATATCTTCCTTGGAGGATTAGAAGAACGCCAGAGTTGGGATGTGCAAGCATTCACAATGGGCAATGAGGATGCCATTGTTGAATGGGCAGATGAAAATGATGCTGAACATGAACTCATGATTATCTTCCCCGGGAATCCCGAGGGTGACAATCGGCAATTGGCTGCCTATGGACTTGAGAATGTCGCCACAGAGGCCGGGGAATCGATGTATTTGGTTTATGTTTCAGACGGCGATTTACCGTCTGCAAATCAGGCCATACCCGAAGTCCTCGTTGACGAAGGCCTCAAGCACTTCCTAGATTGGGAAATTGGCGATACCCATTCAATCGTATTTGGAACCAAAACGGTAGAGGTCAAAATCACTGGCTTCACCCGAGGTGACCTTTCCCGTACCGTGTATTTCCATCGTGTGGACTTGGCCGAAGTGGTTGGATTGGAGGCTACAGCCGTGATGCTTCAATTGCCGGAGGGAGTTGAGCCTGACGAACAACTGG
>JAKUOE010000211.1 GCA_022449845.1 Candidatus Thalassarchaeum sp. | reverse complement strand
GGAAACACAACCGCCGCAATTGGTAAGGGATTCGCTATTGGTAGTGCAGCTCTCCCTGCACTGGCCCTCTTTGCAGCATTCAAGACGAGTGCAGATCTTGACCCGGCAGATCTCAGCCTCACTGAGCCCATGGTCGTCATCGGCCTCCTCATTGGTGCAGCCCTTCCCTTCGTCGTCGCTGCGATGACGATGAAGTCGGTTGGCCGTGCTGCAGAAGCAATGATTGTTGAAATCCGTCGTCAATTCAAGGAAATCGACGGTCTTCTCGAAGGACGTGAAGGTGTTGAGCCAGACAGTGCAACCTGTGTGGACATCTCAACCAAGGCGGCTCTGCGCGAAATGATCATGCCTGGCGTGGTCGCAGTAGCCAGCCCCGTCATCATTGGTGTTCTACTCGGTAGCGCTGCCCTCGGCGGCACACTCGCAGGCGCCACTGCAACCGGTGTTCTCATGGCGCTGTTCATGGCGAACGCCGGCGGCGCATGGGATAACGCCAAGAAGGCGATTGAACAAGGTGAGATTGAAGGTGCAGAAAAGGGCGATGATGCCCACAATGCGGCGGTTGTCGGCGATACTATCGGCGACCCCTTCAAGGACACAAGTGGACCCTCTCTGAACATCCTCATCAAGTTGATGAGCATCGTTAGCGTTGTCATTGCCGGCCTGCTCACCAAGACTGGAGAGCTTGGCTCACTCTGAGCAAGCGTTGAAGAGAATTGCTCGGTAAGGGGTACACATGCGTGCACCTCTGATGGCCTTGCTGATGCTCAGCGTCGGCCTTGCCGGCTGTCTGGGCGGAGAGACTTCAACCGACACAAGTGCGGGAGAGGCCGATTTATCCTCACCGGCAGAATGGCAGATTGGCCAATGGTGGTTGTACACGTTCTCAACACCCGAATGGGAAGACGACTCGGCCCGCCTTGTTGTGGCCGAAGATGATGCTGAAGGTGATACTGCGTACATGCTTGCAATTTCAAGTGAGCGAGAGGCCAAGCGACACGCAGTTCTCAATCACAATCCGTTTCTCGGCCGAATTACCCACGACAATCTCTCTGCTTTCGAGAATGGAGACCCTCAATCTGTGTTGAATTTCCCACTGAATACAGGAAAGAGTTGGTCCTTCACCCTGTTCGGAATCGACTGGAATACAGAAGTCATCGGTGCGAGCAACGGACGAGCGACCATGTCGGCCACCTCATCCGATGGTCAGACCATGACCTACACCTACGATGGTTGGGCGGGTTTCATCGGCACACTGACCTGGTATGATTCCTCAGACAATCTACAACTTCGCATGATCCTCACAGGGAACGGATTTGGCCATGAAGGGAATGTCTGGTTCATCCGAGCCGGCGATATATTCGCTGAGACATGGGATCACGCTGCAGGCGCCCCTGATGTCGAAATCACTGATTCATTCTTTGTTGGAGATCATCCGAGCCAAGGCCCCTATGATCAGATGATTTACTGGCTCGATGCGGAGATGGGTGGTGGTCCCAGTAGTGGTACGCTCACACTGCGTGACCATCAATCGACCTCCATGCTTGGCCGTCAATGGGGGCAGAACGCCGAAGAGTCAGGCAACCTCGGAACAATCCCCTACCCAAGTGGCGACTACACCCTCACCATCACCCAGTCTGGCGATTCCTACATCCGCTTGATTGTCGCTGGTGGTCTGACCAGTTCATGGGTACTCTGAGGGACTGAAATGGGCACATTGGTCATGCTTCATGGCCTGACGGGTACACCTGAGATGATTCGACCATTGGCTGAATCCCTACGTCCTGATGGTTGGGACATTTTGTTGCCTGAAGGTCCTTTCACACACCCTCAGCGCGGCCGAGGATGGTGGATTCGAGAGGCCACCCCCGATGTCCCTCTCGACCCCTCTACTCTTTCCCAAATCGATCAGAGTGTTGCCTCTCTTGAACCTCAAATCCCAAATGGCCCTCTCATCGTCGGTGGTTTCAGTCAAGGCAGTGCTCTGGCTCAAGAACTCCTGAGCACCCAATGTCGTGACCGAATCCATGGTATCCTCGTCATCGCTGGCAAGAGCGCTAGGCCCGACACCCTTCGGTCGATTCTCAGTGAACTCCCCACTCGTCGCCTCATG
>JAKUOE010000210.1 GCA_022449845.1 Candidatus Thalassarchaeum sp. | reverse complement strand
GCGCGAATCCACCAACGGGGCCACTGAAGACACCGTAGGTGCAAGGCCGACTGAAGACGACATCCCAGTGTCCGAAATACTTGAAGAACTCAGTGAAGAGCAGTTTGGCCAACCCAAACTTCCCAACTTTCACGTTAAATCTACGTGGAAATTTTTGCCGATCTTTGGTTTCTACCGCATCGATATGGTATCGATGGTAAGTATCCGCTCGTTCTCGGTTCAATCGTGCTTGTTCCGCAATTGGCAATTGTATTGTCACAGCCCCATCGTTCATGTTATCACTCGTACCTTCCAAATCTGTAGCCAGCATTCGCCGAGCCCCCTACGGGGGCACGGGTTCAACGGACCACTCTTAATCATTGAGAATGTTCAGTGCTCATTTTGACAACAAAAAACGAACATCCTGAACAAACGAACAACATTCTATGAAAAATTAAATCAAATGCTCACAATTTCGGGTATTCAAAGAACAATCGAAAATCACTCGGATTCACCCATGGATGGCCATGCGTGACTGGGGGTCGAATCGATCCAACTCAACCCCTCCCACTTCAGCCGAGCCAATCGGTGGAGCACCCATCCTGTCATCCAAAGTGATGGCATACTCATAATGAGTGAGGTTTTGACCAAATCTTTTCCACTGTATTCCACTGAGATGTGTACCTCGACCACCCCTTCCGCACTGTCATTGAGGTGCACCACAGCCAGATGCCACAATTCTGCATCATCGATGAGGAATGAATGCGTTTCACCGGCTGCCACAGATGTGGCTTGCATCTTGATTTCATTCCACTGAATCTGATGATTCTTCATCGATTTCGACGCTTCTTCCAATTCAATGATGACCACTTCAACGGCATACTGTTCATCCAGATTTGTCAGGATGAACGTCGCATTCTCTCCCGCCTTCATTTCTTGGATGACATCGATGTTCGAATCTCCAGGCCCCAATCTCATTGAGACTCGTTCATCCATCGTCTCAGCTTGATAGGTCATACTTCCCATCAAGACACTCATCATCAACAGGACGATGATTCCCTCAACCACTGCGTGGCGACCCGCTTTGACCTTTGTGAACCCTGCAAAAGTTGCCCCGAAACCATTGCGCAGTCGGGGTTGGATGTGATGGATGAATAACGCCCCAACTCCACCGATTAGGATCCCGAGTGGGATATCGATAATCCAATGAATTCCAAGGTACAAAATCGCGAAGCAGAACAAGACCGTATTCCAGAAGATGAATTGATGATATCGACGATGCTTCCAATCTTTGAGATCAATTTCCTTTTCACGTATGTGAAGCCAGTTGAGTGCTAGAATACCGAATGGAATCGCGATATGCAAACTTGGTACACAATTGTCGAGTGGATCGTGACTTCCATAGAATACTGCATACCACGGGTCCTGATACAACAACGCCTCCATTCCAGGGATGTATGAACTGGTCACTTCGACATTGAAGAATAGGTAGTAAGGGACGGCGAGTCCGTAAATGAGCAAGTAGTTCAGTGTGACTTTGTCGACTAAATCTCTCTCTCCTGCGTACATGTAGTAAATCGTCGTGACATAAATCAGGAAGAGATAGATGAACAGATAATGGAAGTTGATGAAATCAGTGAACATGGCGTTCTGAAAGGTCTCTTGTAACCAAAGAACCCCTTCGCCCTCAAATCCATGAACCCAATCTGTGTAGTGTCCAGTGGCTGTCTTGATGGGTTCGTTGAGTCCATCCGTCACCATCTTCCACACAAAAATAATCAGATATCCAGATATGTGAAGGTAGTAGCGTTTATTCTGAATCTCAGTGAACACTTCATTCATTGGAACACATGTGTCTCGCTGATTGCGGGTGAAGACCCAGCAGATGATTGGTGTCAGTCCCACAATGAGTCCCATCATGACCCAGTATGGACTAATCATGTCCCTGCGCCGCAGCACCTCCTTCATCATCTATCCGGCTTGAAAATGAGAAATGTTTCACTCAAACCACCAATGGTGGACGCTGGGGGATTTGAACCCCCGGCCTCTTGAGTGCCACTCAAGCGATCTTCCAGCTGATCTAAGCGCCCATTACAACCAATCAGGCTTGATTGCGACTCGGCGACCGGTCCCGCGGATTTAAGCCTCTCCGACCTGTCGATGGGGGGCGGTGGTACGATGGGTGAGGATGGGTTCGGTGATCGATTGACTCGCTATGGGTCGGCTAGTGCACGAACACGCCATATTCCATCACATCCTCCTCAGGTCCCTGAAG
>JAKUOE010000021.1 GCA_022449845.1 Candidatus Thalassarchaeum sp. | reverse complement strand
GCTGCTTAGCAGTGTAACCAGTGGCTTCGTCCAGAAAAGACGCCCAGCGACGTCGACTATCCATCGCTACCGCCATGGCATTTTCATCGTCGAAATCAGGACGTTCCTGATTCACATCCACGACCAGTTTCCCCATCGCGTTGTATTCTCCTGTGATATTCGTGATGATTCCATGGCTTCCAGTGAATGTATCACTCTCGCCATCAACATTGTCGAAATGCTTTCTCGCAACACCTGCAAGCCCACCCTCGGACGCCAATTTCTTGGCCAATCCACGCTTCACCTCAAAGGTCTCCATGTTACCTCCGAGCGCCAACCCGTCGTTAAGGGTCGCGGCTGGTCATCGTGTCGAGAAGGGTGATAATCAGGGGGGCTGTCGGCAGGCCGATGGCGAATCGTGGCCGAGTCGCGTGTGGCTTGCCCGCCCTCATACTCATGTCCTGCCTTTGCACCATTGTCGCAGCCGAGGGTGCTGTCGAAATGGAGAACCCCATCTGGCTCTCTGAATCTGATCTCGGTTTGGAGGTTGTTGCCTCCGGTGGTGAGACGACGCAGAAGGTGCTGATTGCAGGTGCCGATGGTTATGCACGCCTCTTGGATGGAGCAAATCCCAACGTGCAAATCGAATTGGCCCCAACAACCGATGAGACACTGCGCGCCATTGATTGGCATCCCCGCGGAAAGACCGCACTTCTGGTCGGTGACAATGGTGCTATGCTGAGATATGTCGCAGAGGATCACTCGGTGAATACCGTCTCAGGCAGCGTCCAACTGAATCAAATCGATATCGCAGCCGTTGCGTGGAACGCGGCCGGAAGCCATGCCTATGTGGGTGGCGAAAATGGGTGGATGTGGGCATACCACGAAGGTGAAGATGGACAAGGGAATTTCCAACCTCTTGTGGATGAACCAGCCAGTCGAATCACCGGAATCTCTTGTCAGGATGAAAAGCAGTATTGTGCGGTGACAACAGAAAGTGATGGAATCGCGATTATCGATTCAAATGCAAATCACACAGTATACTGGATTGGGGGCCAAAGTGAAGGTAGAGTTTGGCGAGGAGTGAGTTGTGCAGAGCCTGTGTTCAATCGATGTGTAGCGATTGGAGATGGGAGCGCAATCGGACTCATTGGCTTGTCAATAAATAACCCTGATCAATCCACCATCTTCACGAAGATTATCCCTGGAATCAGTGGAGAGTTTACCCACATCAACTCCCGTGGACCAAGTCA
Organism: Candidatus Thalassarchaeum sp.; assembly: GCA_022449845.1. Lineage (GTDB taxonomy): Archaea > Thermoplasmatota > Poseidoniia > Poseidoniales > Thalassarchaeaceae > MGIIb-P. The sequence goes on along the minus strand of JAKUOE010000021.1, from coordinate 14,365 downwards.
GGCGTTGGTGACAATGGCTCCATTCCAAGTCATGGCGTGGGATATGTCAGCCGGCGAAGCATATGAATGGATCAAGAATGAGGAAGTAGTGGCGAGCAGTAGTGCGTTGGCCGGTGAGAGATTGGTGGGCTCATGGGGCACCACTGACAATCCAAACGTCGGGTTCATCGTCACCTCTTACGGCGCTGTCATTGGATTCCACCCACCTCCTGAAACCAATGTGTGGACGGATTCACTCATCTCCTATCTGTTGGGCATCGTGGTTCTCATCGTCGTGCCCGGTTCCGTAATGGGCCTGATTTTCATGAATAGCGAAACCTTGCAAAAGAAGTATTACGCCCGACGCAATGCGAAGCGAGAAGCGGCAGAGGAAGCTCGGATTGAGAAAGAGAAAGCCGAAAAGCGGGCCGCTAGAAAGGCCAAGAAATCGTGAACCGCCCCCTGAAGGGGGCGTCGGCAACGTTCAAAGGGGACCTCCCCGGGGCACACAACATGGTATACGAAGCACTCGACTTCTACGATGTCGACGCGTTGCTGACCGAAGAAGAACTGATGGTTCGCGACATGGTTCGTGATTGGGTCGATGAGAAAGTCATCCCGAATATCGAGCAACACTACCTCGATGGCACCTTCCCCAGAGAATGGATTCAGGATCTGGGCGACATGGGAATCCTCGGCATGGTTGTGCCCGAAGAATACGGATGCGCTGGAATGTCTTACACCGCATATGGTGTGGTTTGCCGGGAACTAGAGCGTGGCGACAGTGGTCTGCGTTCCTTCGCCAGTGTACAGGGCTCATTGTCGATGCATCCAATTCACAAGTTCGGCACCGAGGAACAGAAGCAGAAGTATCTACCTCGAATGGCGACTGGAGAACTCATCGGTTGTTTTGGGCTCACTGAGCCAGACTACGGTTCCAACCCCGGGGGCTTGATTACCAAGGCCGAAGACAAGGGTGACCATTACCTGCTCAATGGAGCCAAGATGTGGATTACCAACGGCACCATCTGTGATTTGGCCATCGTCTGGGCGAAACTGGATGGAGAGATTCGTGGATTCATCGTCGAGATGGGCGATGAGGGATTCACCGCTCCCGAGCAGAAGGGGAAGCACTCACTGAGAGCCTCAGTCACCAGTGAACTGGTGTTCCAAGACTGCAAGATTCCCAAAGATCGACTTCTCCCTGAAGCCAAGGGGCTGTCAGGTCCTTTCTCATGCCTGAATCGAGCCCGCTATGGAATCGCTTGGGGTAGCATCGGTTCAGCACAAGCCTGCTTTGATGCGGCCAAGAAGTATTCACTGGAGCGAATTCAGTTTGACCGCCCGATTGCGGCCTACCAACTGATTCAGATGAAATTGGCCACCATGCTTCGTGAGATTACCAAGGGACAGTTGCTCGCTTACCATCTCGGTCGAAAGATCGACGAGGACAATTGGATTCCTGAGTAGGTCAGTCTAGCCAAGATGAACAATGTCGACATCGCGCTCGATATCGCGCGCGTAGCCCGTGACATCCACGGCGCCAATGGTGTGACCAGCGAGTACCCCATCATGCGCCACATGAACAATCTAGAGTCAGTCAAGACTTACGAAGGAACGCACGACATTCACAATCTGATTCTGGCGAGGCACGTCACCGGCATCCAATCTTTCACTCGAAGCCTGAAGTGAGGTGTTCAAGTGCGCGAGAGGATTCTCGACATTTGGCCCATTTGGAAATTTCCCAGCGCGAGGAAAACGAGTGTTGGGTTCCTACTCAGTATGGCCTTCATTGACGTCATGATTCTAGCGCCCTTCTACCTCATCACCAATCATCTGATGGGTTGGGTGGGCCGCACAGTGCTGGATCCGACAACTTCGTTGGATTTGGCCATTCCATTCATGGCCTGGACAGTCGTAATCTATCTATCTCTGTTCTATTTCTTCTATCCGTTGCCCTTGGTTTCAATGCCGAACAACAAGCGGGGACGGTATGAAGCACTCATCCTGAGTCAAAGTCTGATTCTGCTGTTTATCGTCTCAAACATCTGGTTCGTCATTTGCCCAGCTGAAGTTCACATCCGCTCACAGGCGTTTGACAATGTCGACACCATGCACCCTGTATTTTTGGCGATGTTTGAAGGTCTCTGGTTCTTGGATGAACCATACAACGCCTGGCCGAGCCTACACGTCAGTTCAGCCCTGCTGTTCACGTTATTCGTCATTCGGTGGTGGGAGGGAAAACCAATGCTACAGTGGGGTGTCGGCATCATGTGGGTTCTGATGTCACTCTCAATCCTGACCACAAAGCAACATTTCCTTTTGGATATGGTTACTGGTACACTGGTTATGTGGCCCATCTGGAGATGGTATGTCGAGCCCGCAATGGACCGATTGGACCCTGAGTTCAACAATGAAGTATCATCATAAGATAGCCTGAATTCACGGCCTCATGGACGGAAGAATGGGCTGGACAGCAGCGCTCATGGTGGGGACACTCATCTTGGCCTCTGCACTGGGCTACATGGGTGGAATGGCTGCAAATGATTCCACGGAAAACGCTGACAAGAATGAAGAATATCAGCAAGAAATCATCGTCACAGATGAGGCGCCATTACTCACGATGGATGATGCTATACACGCGTATGGTGTTACAGCATTTACCATTGAAGGAGGCATTCATGACGAAAATCCTTCGTCCACGGTCGTCCATGTCGAGATGATCAATCCAATCGATGAAACAGATCGACAGGGACCCTGGATGTTCTTCGCGGGTTCTGATGGACGTTGGAGTGGAGTTCTACCCATCACCATGCCAGCGGAGTGGGTGACAAGTGCCTATGCAGAGGATGCAGGAGGTCAAACCTCGAGTATGGTGTACTCGACCGCCATTATGCCAACGCCCGATGAACCCGCTGCTGAACTCACCACATCATTCGCATTGAACTCAGTCAACAATGACTGGGCAGACATCACGGGTATCATCGACCATGCCTTCCCAAGCACTTGCTCAATTTCCTATCAGCCTCAAGGACAAGATACACTGCCCGGACAGGTAACTGGTCCAGCATATTCAATTCCAGTGGACTACAACGCGACAAATCACGCCGGTGAAATCGTCGCCGACTGTGGTTTGTTTACGGAGTCTCGAACCGTGATTCAATATGCGATTCCTGAACTCTACACCGAGGAACCCGATTCGGATCAAGATGGAATACCCGACGAGGAGGATGATTGTGACAATACGCCGCAAGGGGAACCCGTGTACTCGGATGGATGCAGCGACAGTGAGCGGGATAGCGATGAAGACGGTGTGCCGAATTCACTTGACGAATGCGAAGGCCATGATGATTCAATCGATGTCGACAACGATGGAGTCGTCGATGGTTGTGACCCTCTCATCGATTCAGATGGAGATGGCGTCTCTGATGCAGAGGATGTCTGCGAAGGTGGCGACGACAACCAAGACGCGGACAGTGACGGTACACCTGATGCTTGTGACAATGATGATGACAACGATGGCGTGGCAGATGGACCTGACCAATGCCCAAACACCCCTGCTGGTACTGAAGTCGATGCAACGGGATGCCCGGTCGTGACATGGGAGCCGCAGGACTCTTGGCTGTGCCAAGATGGTCAAGGCCCTTGGGTCAAGGATTACAATTCGGAGAATGGTTACTCTTCGAACAACAATGGCGTGAATTCTGCAGGTGGCGGTGGTTCAGGACCGTGGTTCCAATGCGAGGTTTCGGTCTCTGTTCAGAATGGAGAGATGGTTGTAGACAGCAATGGAATCCCGAATCACGACTTCCTCTCCACCATGGGTTGCTGTACTGACGAAGTCGATCTTGAATGGCACATCACCCTCAATCCTGTGAACGATACGACAGGGGGGCACAACTCTGCCAACTGCCCCGCCGCTCAGAGTCAATGGGAATGTGCGCCCAATCGTGGTGCGGTTGCAGTTGCTGTCAATGGCGTCCCGATGTTTGGGCCCGAAGAAGGACCAGGTGGAGATGCCGTCGCACTTCACTTCGATTATTTCGACGAGGATCGACAACCCATTTTCCTCGGTTGGTGCACAAGCCATTCAGCCGGCAACAACTTCCACTACCACTATGACGCACAATGTCAGTTCTGGGAAGCTGCAACGGGAGAAGACATGAGCGATTATGAAATTGCGAAGTTGCAGGCTGGATATCACAGCCCAATCATCGGCTGGGCGTTTGATGGATACCCCATTTACGGGATGTACGGCTACGATGACGATGGAAGCATCCGAGCCATGACCTCATCGTATGCAATTGAAAGAACCAATGACGATCCACCGGGGGATCAAGGCTACAACGGAATTGATGATTGGAACTATGTTCAGGGCCTAGGTGACTTGGATCAATGCAATGGTCGATTTGGACCGACCCCTGAATATCCAGAAGGCATCTATCACTACGTCAGCACTCCATTGTCCGGCTCTCCACTACTCGTTACGGACACCAACAGCAACAGTGTGTCGATGATTGGATTCCCGTATTTCTTGATGTGCTATCATGGCGTAGCCGATGTAGACGGACAGCAATCTGGTGGTGGACAAGGTGGACCCCCTGGCGGTGGTGGTGGGGGTGGACCTGGACCCGGTCAGTCTGACACAACCTATGGATACGGATTCTTGCCTGAGAACATTGAGTGGGAACCACCAACGGCAGGAATGGGAATTGCCCCGTCTTTGATGGAAGTCGTACATGGATTGCTATTCTTGGCAGTCATCATTGCCTCCTCTCTAAAGATCAGGCGCAAAAGTCGGCAGGAAAGTGACTACCCAAGTGCTTCGTAGAGATAGAAGATACCGCTGGCGACGATGCCCAGCATCACTCCTTTGTGGATCCATTCGGACTTGAGGGTGTGAAGCCAGCGCTTGCCCACGGAGACACCGAGTAGGGCGGATAGGACCAGGACACAGGTCAATGACAGATGTTCTAGAATCTCTTCGTGACGGAAAACCATGTACACAGGGATTCTCGATAAATCGACGCACAAGGCGAGAATGCTGGCAGTGGCTGCATAGGCCATCTTGTCGGGTAGGCGACGCGTCAGGAACATGGCGCGAAGCGCACCCTGATGTCCAGAGAGTCCACCCATGAATCCAGATCCGAAGCCACCGATTCTGTCATTGGCCTCTGGAATTCTGTATCCAGTCCATCTCTCGCTCATGGTGAGCAATGGTAAGGTGATGAGGAAAATTCCGATGATGGCCAAGAGAGGTTCCTGTGGAACCTGGTTTTGCAGAAGTGCTCCGAGGATGGCACCGATGATGAGCCAGACACCATACTTTCGAAAGGCAGTGAAATCGACATGTTCCTTGAGGGCGGCAAATTTTCCGGCATTGTGCGCCCCATGGACGATGGCCACAACCGCCACCGCCTCATGCGGCCCCATCAGTAACAGGACCAATGGAGTCAACATGGTCGACAGGCCAAAGCCAGCCGGGACCGTCAGCGCTGCCGCCAAGAAGGCGCCAATGGCGACGAGTACCAAGTCTTCCATCGTTCCAATTCCAAGATGAATCAGTTGTAAACAATTGGTAGGAAGGCGTTGGCTGATGCTTCACAGGCATTGGCTACATCATCCAGTCTTTGCAGAACTCGATACATGTGCATGGCAGCCAGCGGGTCATCCTCTCCGTGGCTGAACACAAAGCCGGCGGCCGCAGCCTCAGCAAGATCAGCCTCATGCTCCCTGAGGTTGACCGTGCGAATCATCTCTAGGAGTTGATTGCGGCCTTGCTTGGTGTAACCGGACAGAGTCACGTCTCGAAGGACTTCGACTGTGTCCTCGTAAGCCGCGACGGTAGCAGAGACTGCGTCACCGAGTTCCTTGAGATTTTGTCGGGCCTCGTCGTTGTCATACAATTCTCTGAAAGAGAGTTGTTCTGCAACATTCTGTGCATAATCTGCAATGCGATCCTGACGGGACAACATGTGTAGGAATGCGTCGCTGCCGATGAGGAGTTTCCATTCTCGGCTGCCGACCTTGTCACGAAGTGCTGCCTTCAGATTGTCAGCGGCATGTTCCGCTTCTATCGTTGCTTGAATCTCGGCGGATGCATCCTTGCCGTCAGCGGCTTTGTTCACTGCTTCAAGCATGTGGTTCACAGTCACTTCAACGGACACGGCATGTGTGTGGAACAGTTCGAAGACAGTCGGGGCGATTTGGCCACTCCCGGTGTCGCCACCGACATCCGCAAGCGCATCCTCGACGTGGACCTCGTCGTCCTTGGTCTTCCACATGACCCAAACAACGCCCATGAAGGCGATGGGGAGAATCACAATCAGGTTGATTGGATCTGAACCACTGGCGACATAGATGACAATAGCACCGAAGCCTGCAGCGGGTAAACTGGCGACCCATGAGGCGACAATCTTCCCGAATACACGGAAATCAACGGCCTTCGCACCACCTGCAAGTCCGACACCGACTACAGCACCAACCAACGTGTGTGTGGTTGACACAGGGACTGCCAAAAATGGCATGGAGAACATCAGAATCACAGTTGCTGCACCAAACTCAGCAGCAAATCCACGTGTGGGTGTGATGTCAGTGATCTTCTTTCCAATGGTTTCCATGACACGGTATCCCCAGGTCATCACACCGACGGCAATTCCAGCGGAACCCAATAGAACCAACCACATTGGAACGTCGGCCTTGGCCGTCAGTTCTCCACCACTGGCGAGAATCTGATAGACGGCTGCCATTGGACCGATGGCGTTTGATCGGTCGTTTGCACCATGTGCAAAGGCAACGTAGGCTGCGGTGATGATTTGCAGCCAAACGAAGATTCGCTCAACACCGGTGAATCCACCCCTCTCTTTCGAAAAGTCGTACTTTCGAAGCACCCACCATAGGACAAGGCTGGCCATGCTTCCAATCGCTAGAGCGAGCCAGAGACTGTTGATGGGGAACCATGCGTTCTCTGCCCACGGATTCCAAACACCATTCTCCTTGACAGGTAACCAGTCATATTTGTCGGCAATCCAACCATTGGATTCTGCCTTGCCGAAGAAGCCCTTGAGTGCCTTGAATTGCAATGCGAGACCGAGGACGAAAAATGTCGGTAGTGCAAGAATGGGCGCCAACCATTTCGAACGTTCAATCGGATTCTCAACGTCGAGAATGGTCATCCGAACCACGGTGAATGTCAGGAATGCGACCAAACCACCCATGAATGGACTGGCGACCCAAGACATCACCACTTTGCGGACCACGTCCCAATCGATGAGGGAGGTGTTGTGCTGAACCTCAAGAATCAAGCCGACACCGACGATTCCGCCGATGATGGAGTGAGTTGTGGATACAGGAAGGCCGAATCGTGTTGCCACTGTGAGCCAGACGGCGGCCGCCATCATCGCAGCGATGAATCCGTACATCAGATCATTTGCAAATGAGTCGGTGACCGTTTCAAAATCAACGGACAGAATGCCCTTTCGAACCGTGTCCGTAACAGCATCACCTGCGAAGAAAGCACCACAAAATTCGAAGATTGCGGCAATAATGACGGCTTGTTTGAGGGTGAGTGCTCGACTGCCGACAGAAGTACCCATTGCGTTGGCTACATCGTTGGCACCGATGTTCCATGCCATGTAGGCACAGACTAGAATCGATAGACCCAGAACAATCATCATGATTGGTTCCATGTTACCGCGGCGGACGCGAGCGGCTTATCAGAGAATCGCATTGGTTAATTCGGAATTTGTGAGGTAAATCGTCAGCATGATGCCTGCAAACATCATCATCCACGAGCCCACCAATTTGATCATCCCGCTGGCCTTCATCAGAACCTGGCGGAAGACTTCGCGTCCCGTACCGACAAGGAAGGTGACGAGGGTCATCAACAGGAGGACGCTCAGCATGATGCCAGCCAGACCTGTGTAAATGGCTGAGCCACCAATGACTGTGAGATACCCGACGAAAGGAATCACAGCCGCAGCTGTGCAATCGATGGACCCTGCTGCATATCCGATGCCCCACAGGTACATGTTTCGACGAGGGGTGAATTGGTCATCCATTTCTGTGGTCGAGAATCGCTGAACAATGAGTTTGTCCACCCACCCAAGCAAATGCGCAGTTCCACCCATCAGCATGAACGAGCCGAGAATGAACAGTAGAATTGCAATCGCCAATGCGAAATTGTGTAGGTAGAGCGAGATGGGGATGATTTCAGACAGTCCAACGACCAGAAGCCCGAGAATCAGGAAGAAGGTGATCATCCCCATGCCGGCCAAGAACCCGACAGACAAGTGTCCGGGCATCTTGCCCTGCAACTTGCCGCTCCCACGCAACTCTTCCTCGCGCGCGCCCAGAGAAATGTAGTATCCAATGTACGAAGGTAGAATTGGGAAAGCACACGGAGAGAAGTAGACCAGAACACCGAGCATCAATCCGAGAATGAAGATGCCTTCAGCAGATGTGTCGACCTTGGCCAGTCCGCCGCGCAGGGATTCGGCCTCACCTGCTACTGAGAGTTCAACAGCCTCATCGAAAGAAGCCCACTGGTCCTTCGGTGTGCCGGTATTGGTCTTGTGAATCATGTAGCCCTCATGGTCGATGACCAGAGCGAGGGGGATGGCTTGAGCAGAGTAATGAGCGACGATGCTGGTGATTGTATCGTTGGTAATGACATCATCACAATATGCCACGGCAACAATCCATGGCATCATTCGATCGCCACTGCCAAAGGTTTCGTTGATGTCATCGAAGTCTTCGCTATCCCACCAAACTCCGATGGAGACGATGATGACTGGGTATGGGCCTTCAAGAGCCTCATACTCAGCCTGTGATGCCTCCAAGTGTTCCTGCACGTAATGACAGTTTGAACAGGCGACGGCCATGAAATCGAGAATCACCGTGTATCCTCGAAGTTCTGAGAGTTGGAGTGTACCATTCTCGTGGGTGAAATTGGCCTCGTACGCGGTACGGTTGAGGGTCGGAGTTAGGAAATCAGGCGTAGGGACGATGTCGTCGCTGGTGCCGAAGCTCTCCGAGGTGGATTCGAAGATGGAAAGACCCGCCGTGGCGATGACTGAGAACATGAGGACTGAGATGATGAATGCGTACCATGTGTCCTTCTCAGCGAATACACCCACATCACAACCGGTCTTCTGCTGGATGCGATAACGAAGCGAGGGTTTCCACTCTTCAACGACAGGGGACGAGTCCCCTACATCAACCGGAGTTTCGACGAGGTCGGGGTTCTCAGGGTCGCCCGCAGCGGAGAACATGCCCTCATCGACGTCTTCACTCACGCTCTCACCGAAGCGAGGGGTGTGAAGCCCGTTCTTCAATGCCTTGCACGCATGAGCACGCCCGAATGGGCTGCGTCAGCGTTAAGCGGAGTTCGTGGGTGGCCGGCCCATCGGACTCGTGGTCTAGGGGTTTTGACGTCGCCTTCACATGGCGAAGATCGCCAGTTCAAATCTGGCCGAGTCCATTTTCAAAATATATTAACTGTGATTTTCCCCGTATTCTCATGGGAAATGGTGGACCTACGGGGCATCCTTGTCATCGTTGTGATCGAACTCCGGTTGACATGGGACTAAGGGCCAATTTTTTGGAATGCTTCTGTGGCCCCTGTTGTCCAGAACATGGTTTTCGATGTAAGCACGATTTCGAATGGGTATGCGTGGATTGCCAAAACGATTGCTGGCGCGGAGACATCCGAAGATGTCCGCCATCTGATTGAAAATCAATACTGGTCATTATGACCGGCATCGTTCAGCAAAGGTTCGCCTTCTCCGTCATCGTCATCTTCGTGATCATCCCATTCATCATCCTCATAGCGACTTCCACGGAGGAACATGACGGCGAGAGCAAACATGGCCGCTCCGAACAACATCAGTAGAGCGATGCCGCCAATCACAGTGAGTGAAAAGAAACCATCCTCTGGAGCGGGTTGGATTGCAACGGGCAGGCTCAGTGTGTTGTTCTCATTGATCTCCTCGATTGAATTCTCGGCATCAACGTGAACCAGAAGGTCGAGGTCACCGTCCCAATCTGGTTTCCAAACCAAAGAAACCGTTGTCGAGGATTGTCCAGAAAGGAATCTGGCTTCGATCCGTCCGACTTCCTCTTCGAGCGCCTCAAGGGTGACAAAGAAGGCCTCAGTGGTCTGATTGCCATGATTCTCCAATGTGATGGTGACTGTGGTATCCTTGCCGAATTGTGGGCTCGTAGGCTCAAGGACGACATGGGTAGCGACGATGTCTGGACGCACTTCGATAATGGGGACTCGCAGTGCCCATGTGGAAGTCGAACCCGGGCCCGTAATGGGGTTGCCAGTGAGGTCTGTGGCATCGATCCAACAATCGAGATTGTCGCCTGCGATCATCGGTGGGAAGGAGAGATTGGCCTGATATCGGGAAACTTGGCCCTGAATTGTCTGCACCGCTGTAGACTGCAAGGGTTCGCCAATGGAAGTGAAGCCGCGCATGATTTGACATGTCATTGGCCAAGATTCATTGGACAATCCAGCCCCAATATCCTGCAAACTGAATTGCAGAATGATGTCGGTTGCATTGGCAGGAATGAACGAGGGTTCGAAGCTGATGAGAGTGGGTGCATCTCCATCCACTTGCAATCGGAGGGAGGATGGTGTCGATTCAACGACACCAGGGGCTTGATTCAATAGAATATTGACCCTATAGAAGCCATTGCTGAAGGCTGATACCTCACCTGAGAAGTAACCGTCAGAATCTGCAGTCACTACGAGTGGTAGATCGGATGGAACTTCCAATTCGATTGTGTAGGAATTGGCGGGCGGTGCGAGATTCGCAGATGCGTATCGAATCTGACCGCTCATCTTCAATCTCCCATTGAGCGCGACGAAATCATCCTCTGAAAGTGGGGTGTTCAGTGGGTCATCTGCCAAGGAAATTGAGAAATCAGACAGCAGGATATTGGCGTCAAGAGTCCAGAAGATACCCATGTAGAGAGTCTGAGGACCTGAAGAATCTGTCAACTCCATCGATATCTCACTGGTCGTAACGACGGGGTCGTACAATGGAGTGAAAGAGAATGAGAGGTTCAGGTGGATGACCTCGCCTTCACCTGTGATTGTGTATTCGAGAACCTGCATCTCTGGATTGTTCGACGAAAAACCGGTCTCTTCTGTCCATGTCAGTTCAGTGTTTGAGCCAAGATCGACGACAATCTCCTCAAGGTCACCCAGTTCGTTGGGGTCATTCAGTGTGATGTTCAACCAAGTCGAATGAGACGGAACAAGGGTGCCCGGACCATGATACTGCAGTGAGGCACCAGTGAATGACGTCGGACTTGGGACCAATGAAATGTAATCCGTCAGGTCTTGGTCAAATCCAGGACCACTGCCCAGATAATTGCCTGCGATATCATTGCCTTCGATGAACAGAGAGACTCGTTGTCCCTGCGCATTGGACGTGTCGTCGTATGTCGCATGGTAGAATTCGGAATCTCCTTGTCTTTGTAAGGGCCCACTGGCATATTCCATGATTGAGGGGATTCCATCGCCGTCATCGTGTGCAGCTTCAATCCACCAGCGTAGGCGCAAGGTCCCTTCATCGATGCCGATGGAGTCTGCAATCGAGACGTTGAACAATTGCTGTGTGGAGGGGATAATACGGTCACCCAATGGGGAATTAAGCATCATTCCGGGATCGGTTGCATCGATATTGAACAGGCGCTCGCCGTCACCTTCGGGTGTGGAGTCGAAGGGGCCTGCAATCTTTGCAGTGACTGTGAATCCATCGTAGTAATTGGCGTTGGGTGCAACGGAATTGATGGAGAATGCACCACTCAAATCTGTGGTCGAATTACCACTCACATTCTCAAGTTCGACGCGAATGTCGCCGGGCTCTGGTTTGCTGGATTCATCGAGGAAATGAACCACTCCAGTCGCGCGGAGCAAGTCACCGCCAGCTACCCATTCATCTTCGAAAATCTCCGGGCCACCATCACTTGGTGTGGTTTCATCCCACAGATGGAAGTCGACAATTTCCAATCGCCTCTCATGATTGGTCAGTTGAGTGGAGAGGCGATCGGTATGCAGATTGTCGGTGGTGGTAACTTGACCCAACCATGCAACGTTCTGCTCTTCAGGCCAGTTCCAGTCAACTTCGAGATCCCACTCCATCAATCCGGTGTCGGCATTCAAGGGTTGCCAGTTGCCTGAAACATTGGCGACGAATCCATTTGCATCAATCATCCAACTGCTTGCATTGTCGAATGAATAGATGAGCACTGGTGGATTTGAGACACTGGAAAGTTGAGGCGTCATCGCCAACCACGAGATGTTGGAAAGACCCTGGTAGGAAGTGACCTGAATCCCAATCACTTCCGTGTTTCCATTGGGGACTAGGGTCTCAGTGGGTAGAACCATTGAACCTACAGAAGGAGGTCGTTCGCCCAGATTGATGTTCAGATTGCTGAGTTCAACAATGCCGGCACTGCCACTGCTGACATTGATGAGAATGGTCACATTGCCTGTCGGGTCGGGCGTGGATCCACTCAGATGCTGATTGATTTCGGGCGTCAGTGCACCATGGGCGACTGATGGCTCCCAATCATATTCGACATCGATGTTGCTGAGCACACGCGTAGCCTTCCCTGTAACCCCGAGCGGAATGTCAACGAAATCGTTGCCCCAAGCATCTGTGAATGTCGGGGACGCATTGGCCAACAGCGCATTGAGAGTGTTAGAGAAGTCTGGCGTGGTCGTGCCGTTGCTGAGATTGCCCGCATGGCTCCATTCTGAGGTGCCATCATTGCCGACATCCAGCCCACCCGTGACATCATCGGTTCCCTCGAAAACGATGGTCAAGCGAGGACCGTGGGTTGAATTTTCACTGGATGGAATTGACAGTCGTGATCCGTCCGGTTTGTTCGTATTCTCATCTCCAACCAGCAACAGCCCTTGATTCGGGATGGTTCCATTGACCCAACCCTGAATCAAATTGGTTAGCCCAGATGAGTTGAACTCCATCCAAGTCTGTTCCAAATTGGCTGGGCTGTTCGTCACATTGGCAATCGCACCGCCTCGATCTGTGGCGCCTGATGCCCCCGAAGAGGCCCAAGCGTAATCGATACCAGTCACATTGTCAATCGCATTGTTCCACGTCACACCCGGGCCCTGTTGAACCGGAGACCCGGACTCCATGCCTTCGATCCAATCCTTGAGTAATGGGTGGACCCGGTAGGTGTGCTGAATGGTATTGGCTTGACCGGTATTGGCGTTATTCACACCATCTTCAATCCAGAATGAAAGGTTGGCATCCAAAACGGTGACGGCTGGAAGTTGCGTTAGATTGAACCAATAGACTGAGCGGTAGATATTCCAATTCGACCATTCTGTCTTTCCAATCCAGATGAGTGAAGAATTGCCATAATTACAGGTTAGATGAGTGGAATTCCCCCAAGTTGGGTTGGGTTTACGCATTGCCGCATCCTCAACATCATTTCCACTCAGAGTGAGTTGACTTAGCGTGGATAGATCGAGGGAGGCTGAGGTGTCGGTGGAATTCAGCGGCAAACGAATCGAATAGGTGGAATTTGAACCGGTTGAGAGGTGGACGCCAGCAGAATGCCAACCATTGGAGAATTCATCGACAAGGCCGAACGACCCGTTTCCTGGGCCGCCAAAGGCCCATTCTAGATCCCCATCATCACCCACCTCGATTCCTATCGTGGTCGGGCGTTCGCCAGTGGCCCCTTGCCAGCCTCGAACATCGAGTGAGGCCGTACTGACAACCGAGTTTGCTCCAAGAATCAGAGTGGTGCTGGTATCGTGTCCTTCGCTTGGAAATGTGATGTTGACCGACTGAGGGAACCCACTATTTCCAAAATGGTTCACCGATTCTCCATTCACAGTAGGGAACAAGCCGGGTGCAGAAAAAACCGAGGCGAGGAAGAGGAGTGAAAGCAGCAATGCCGAGCGGGCAGAGGATGCGTTATCTGTAGCCATCATGCAAACCTCCCTCGGACAGAGCCCCTATGGGGCTCATTCATCCAATTCTCTTCTAATCATTCCCCATCATTGGTCACTACTCGGACAATGATCAAGAGAGGATTCTAGAGGTGCCAAATCGGAATGTTGCCGGATGCACAAATCCATCACCCAATGCGGTTCGCACAATGTCGAGGTAACCTTCGGCTTGACCGGGTTCACGAATTCCACCCGATAGTTTGAGGCCTCGTGCTTTGCCGTTATTCTCATGGCTCCAAGTGGCGAGCAATTCAGCGAGAGTTCGTGCGACCAATGGTGTGCAACCGCCACGCCTTCCCGTGCAGGTTTTGATGAAATCCGCACCGAATTCCAGTGAAAGTTTGGCACCCAGTTCGCCGTATGAAAGATCCAGTTCAGGGG
>JAKUOE010000209.1 GCA_022449845.1 Candidatus Thalassarchaeum sp. | reverse complement strand
TCCGATGAATCCAGCTGCCCCTGTCACCAAAATCGTACCAGTCATGCACCCGACTCCTGTACATCTCACATCAATCAATCGTCACGACCCGCTCTTCACGCATGGCCTCGTCCGCTGCGTAAGCGATGAGATGACTGTTGATGGAATCCGCGAGTGATGTAGTTGAGACAGAACCCCCGTCGCCCCGCACAACACCGAGGAAATCAGCGACCAAGCGCATATCCCCCCCTCCGTGCAAATCATCCTGAACATCCAATTGCACCTCTTCCCGAATGGTTTCGGTGCCGGCCACCGCTCCTGGACGTGAGATTGTGAATTTCCCTTCGACCATATCGCCATGGATTTCACCCTTCGTTCCTGTAATCTGAATTCTGCGAGTACCAGCGGCTGAATTGGTCACCATATCGTGAGTGGCCACACAACCATCCTCAAATTCGATGATGACAGATTGCCGATCCACGACATCATTGTCGCAATGCCAAACACACCGTCCATAATCCGAAGTTGTCACATGCGCTTGTTTCTGTTCATCTCCAATCTCAACACCCTGTTCGTGTCCCAATTCACCGGCTAGAGCGTAGAATGACCACCACCCATTTTCCACATGGTGTCGAATTGCCGAGTATTCACATTCTCTTTCAATCGAACAATCCCCACAGCGCTCAGCCGAACCTTCCGGCGCATTCTGTTTGGTGAAGAAATGGCGACCACCGAACGAGGCCACCTTCTGTGGTTTGATTCCTGATTTCATCCAACAAATCAAATCGAGATCATGGCAGCATTTCGCCAACAGCATCGGATTGGTTTCTTCTCGTCGCCACTTCCCACGAATGAACGCGACAGCCATGTGGTGGTAGGACACGTTTTCTGTGGTGTGGATGTGCATGATGTCACCAATCTCACCATTGGCGATTCTCTCTTTGATTGCAGCATAGAAGGGCGCATATCGAATGACATGACAGATGACGACCTTATTCCCGGTTCGACTAACTGCATCCTCAAGCAGACGCAATTGTTCCCCATCGGGCGCAATCGGTTTTTCGAGTAAGACATCGTAACCCGCTTCGAGTAGAGGCACCGTGGTTTCCACATGGATTTCATCCATGGTTCCGTTGATGGCAACATCCGCCATCCGTGGTGCCGCTGCAAGTGATTCAGCATCGACAAAACAGTTCTCTGGAGACACACCAAATCTCTCAGCATACCGCGCACGTCGCACATCATCAGGTTCGGCAATCCCGACAATTTCCAATTCATCAGGGTGCGAATCCGCATAGGTTGCATACCCAACACTACGGTGCCCAAGCCCGACTAGAACGGCTGAAACCATGGTGAACCCGTGAATGGGAGCCCCACATCACCTATCACACCCGCGTTTGAGCCCTTGGCTGAAACCGTCACCTAAGGTGACGCAGATGCGCAACCGTCAAAGGCAGTATGTCGAAGCAACCGTCGATGAAGAAGTGGTTCATGCGTCAGTATTGGCGTCTTCAGCAGTCTCAGACACTCATCTCGATGGTGTTCTGGTGTACCACCCTCACTCTACTCATCTGGCCGTATGTCAGTTGGAGATTCGAAGCCGAGAAAGAAACGTTTGGTATTGCAATGACTTACTGGGGCCTTGGGTCCATCGCAGGCGGCGTTCTGATTTCGGTTCTGGCGATTGGCTACATCTACGATCAATTCCTCGCTCTGTGGAAAGAACAGCGCACCGTTGATACCGAGCGCAACCCATTCGGAACTTACGCACTCATCCCCGCCAACGTCGTCATGATCGGCATGATGAATCGATTGCTTCGGGACAAGGCAGATGGAGACGAACAGGTCCTCCGGACCTGTGACTGGGTTGATGAATGGCTAGAATGGTGCAGTTCTCAAGAGATTTGGGCCCGAAGCCAGCACTTCTGGGATTCAGAGTTCGATGGCAAGGTCCCCGACCTGTTCTTCCTCCCAGACGACGCCGTCGAGAAAGCTCGAGCCGTCAAATTGGATGACTGAACACTCAATCTTTCAGGTAGTGTTTGACAATCGTCTGCGTCTGAAAATGACCCACACCGTGATCTTCCTTGAGATGCTTCTTCATCTCGCGCTTCTCTGTAAGACCAGATTCTTTCAGTACTACACACCACTCCTCGAGCGATTTCCCTGTTTTCCCTGGGAGGTTGCGAATCATGGCCGCTTCCATTTCCTCGGGCTTCATAGTAACCTCACATGTCTACAATCATATTAACCAAACTTCCAACCAATAGAAAACCCAGAAAAATG
>JAKUOE010000208.1 GCA_022449845.1 Candidatus Thalassarchaeum sp. | reverse complement strand
CGCCCAGAAACGGAGACTGGTAAAACGGCATTATGACCCACGAGAGGGCGGTATCGGGAAGCATCGGGGTGAACCACGACCACGCCGCAGGCACAGATGAGTTCGGGTCGTGTGGTGGAGATGATCAATTCCTCACCGTTGTCTGTGGTCCATCGGACATCGATGAGTTGTGTTTCTCTCTGGAGACGTTCGACTTCGGCATCAGCGATGGTGGTCCCCTCCACGGGGTCGTAGATGTTCGGGCGCAAATCCTCGACAATTTCTCCTCGCTTGAACAAGTCAAC
The DNA here is from genome assembly GCA_022449845.1 of Candidatus Thalassarchaeum sp. Taxonomy (GTDB): domain Archaea; phylum Thermoplasmatota; class Poseidoniia; order Poseidoniales; family Thalassarchaeaceae; genus MGIIb-P. The sequence continues at coordinate 2,014 of JAKUOE010000208.1, read as the reverse complement.
GAAGATAGCCTGCGTCACGGCGCGGTAATCGGGGGCGTCAGTGAGATATTCCTTCTCAAAATCACAGGAGAGGCCCACTCGAGATGCAGTCTTCCTCATCGATTGCGTGTATTCCTCAATTGTTTCCTCACACAGTTGGAGGAATTCGGCCCGATCATACGTCTTCATCTTCCGACCAGTATTTTTCTCAACAGTGAATTCGATGTTGATGCCATTTCGGTCGACACCCCAAGGAAAGAAGACCTCTTTTCCAAGCAACCTCTGGCTACGTGCAATGACATCAATCATGCTGTATTGAGCCACAGCTCCGATATGCCATGTTCCGCTGGGGTAGGGAGGGGGGGTGTCGATGACGAAAAGTTCCCGTTCACTGGAGGGGTTGAAGCCGTATCGAGAATTGTAGACTTCAGCGTCTGCGTAATGCGCTTCTTGAATGCGCTTCTCGAGGTCGATTGACCAGCGTTTGTCGGTTATGGTTGGCTTTGCCATTTGGTGTTCCCACCTGAGGCCCTACTGCGGTTACGTGAACAGGTCCGACCGCGCCGTCGTCGCTCCCTGTTTTCAAGCCTCCCGTAGACAGTTGGGCATGAGGAATTAAAGAGCGAAGGGTGAGAAGGGCGCCCCAGAGGGGCGCGAATGGTCGAGGAGGGAGAAGGGCGAAAGCGAACCCCTCCCCGCGAAGTCATTCAGGATTTCAGTGCCGACGTGCGCCGAAAAATCAGCGAATTTGAGACCGAGAAGGCCGTCGGAGCACTCCTGTCAGCACCGAAGATGATTCGGAGAGAACTGGGTGAGATGTCGGTTTTCGGCATGTTGACTCGATTTCCAGCGGCGACTGTGGTCATTTGTTTGTTCGCCACGGCATTCTTGGCCATGCATTCAGGGATTACCGACCAATGGACTGGAGAGCGCTCAATGAACGTGAATGGGGACTTGGCGGCATTCTTGCCCATGGGTAGTCCAGTTGCGGAAAATATTGCTGAGGTTGAGAGGGATTGGACAACGAATGTAATGATTATCTATGTCGAAACCGGAGAGACGGATCAATATGGTACGTTTAACATCACCAATCAAGCCATCTTATCACAATTAGACGAATTGGAACAAACACTCAATTGGCAAAATTCAGACGAAGGTGTGGATGACAATATCATCTACGTTCTGAGTATTTCATCGGTTGTCAAAGAAATCAATTCCAGTGCACCACGCGTCGCAGATTCTTTCGTCCTGAATGCGGGTGCAGCCTGTCCGTTAGAAGGGTTCTGTACTTGGGCGGCGGACAATACGAGTGACGCCATCAAAGAGTATGGCGACATCGTCGGCGGATACTCAATCCCAGACCAACAGAGAATTGATCAGATTGTCGAAGAGTTGCCCGACAATGCCCGAGATAAATTGGTCCGAGATGTCGGGAAAACTGAGAATGGGACCCTCGTCGATGAGAAAATCGGGGATTGGAATCGAGCCGTCATCATCATTGGTGTTGCAGAAAATGATGCCGATGGCGATGGAGTGCCTGATATTGCAGTCTCAGACCTCATCGAACAGACACAGCAAACAATCAATCGACTGGGGGAAACCAACAACTGGGGCCTAATGGATGATAATAACGAATGTAAACCAGATCCAAAGAAGTACACTGATTCTGATGATGACCCTAACGCAAACAATCCACTCTGCCTCAGGATGACATTGACTGGACCGGTGCCCATCACCAATGCGGTGACCGAATACACGTTCGAGTTGTTTTGGAAAATTTTCCCCGTCGGTGGTGTTGCTGTTGTGGCCGTGCTAGTCTTAATCCATTGTGATGGACTGCAAACCGGACGAATCCAATGGCAACAGGGCATCAAGGTAGTCATCATCGCCGGTCTACCCACGCTATGTTCTGTCTTCGCGACTTTGGGGATGATTGGATGGCAGGATTTCGAGGTGACCATGACAGTGATTATTACCGGTCCGATTATCTTGGCGCTTGGCGTTTCATACGGTCTGCATATTACAAACAGATATG
>JAKUOE010000207.1 GCA_022449845.1 Candidatus Thalassarchaeum sp. | reverse complement strand
GTCCACGCAGCGTGAAACACACGCTGGATATCCCACAAGATTGGGGCTACCCATTCCTGGCACCCGACGAGGACTGAAAATGGATGATGTAATCGCCTACGGATTGATGATTGGAACCCTCGGGTTCTTCGGATATGTGGGGTATCAGGCAGCCACTGAGAAGGAACTCGATCAGGACGCTTATCTGTCCGCTAGAGGAACGCAGAGTTCGTTGAGAATTGGTCTCAGACTTTTCTCGTCGGGCATGGGAATCTGGATTCTCTTCGGACCATCAGAAGTTGGGTACTACGGCGGATTCTGGGATGTCGTCGGCTATGCATTGTCTTCAGCCACTCCATTCCTACTGCTCGCCTATGTGGGCCCACTGATTCGTCAACGGTTGCCTGATGGAGTCACACTGGCGGATTATGTCAGAATGCGAATCGGGCGGCCGATGCAAATCTACGTCGGCCTCATTTCGGTCGCCTACATGTTCACATTCCTGTTCGCAGAATTCACCGCCATCGGCAAGGCGATGGAGATTCTCGGCAACATGGATCCACTGGTTCCAATGCTCGCCGTCGCGACCGTGACGGCAGCATACACCGCCTATGGTGGACTTCCCGCATCACTGAGAACAGATCGATGGCAGGCGTGGGTCGTCATCTGGCTCATCGTTGTCCTGATGCTCATTCTGTTTGGAGGTGACCTCAGTTCACTCATCTCTGATGCGAAGGCGTACAATCCCGAGGATGATTGGAGCATCGGCAGCATGTCTTACATGGATTCTTTCACATCGGGACTGGCGCTTGTCATCGCCATCACTGCGGCTGAGATGTTCTCCCAAGGGAACTGGCAGCGAGCTTGGGCCTCAGAGGATGATGAATCACTGAAGAAGGGGGCGTTACTCGCGGCCGGATTGGTGCTTCCGCTGGTCTTCGTGATGGGTGTCCTAGGTACTGTCGTTGCAGGGCAAGGCGCGGTTGCCGATCCCTCTGCAGCCTTCTTTGAACTCATCAAGGACGCCCACATTCTTCTCATCGCAGCCTTCATCGTGTTGGGAATTGCACTGGTATGCTCTAGTGTGGACACTCTACAAAACGCCGTAGTGGCTTCGATTTCCAGAGACCTTGCGGATGGGAACATGGATCTCAAGCAGGCCCGAATCGCAACTCTAGCAATGATACCTGTCGCAATCTATCTCGCCTCGACCATGGATGCTCTCAGTGTGTTCGAAATTTTCCTAGTCGCCGATTTGTTGGCCACAGCAACCGTACTACCTGTATTCCTCACCTTGTGGGACCGAATCGATTCCCGCGCCTCGCTCGCAGGTGCTATGTGTGGACTAGGGGCCGTTGTCATGTATGGGGTTGTAACCGCAGACCTGAGTACAGGAATCGGTTATTTGACCTCTCCAACCAATGAATACGGATTGGCCAATCTTGAGGTCTTCCTATCGGCTCTCATCGGTTCAGGTGTCGTCACATTCATGGGTTCTGTAGTGCTTGAAAACATCAAGAAATAGTGTGATTTTTCGGTTCCTTTCACTTGATGCGTTGTATCAAAGGTATGAAGAATGAACAGGTACCACACCCTATGGGTGAAACTATCACAATCGGAAATCCGACGGAGACATTGACCTATGTCCGGGCTCTCGGTTTAATCGTTGGAGGTTACAGTGCTTACAAGCGTGACAAGCGCCGAGAAACCGATATTGCGGTGAAGGAAGAGATTCTCCGTTGTGCTGACCGTGTCCGCACCCATGTCGAGAATGTGCACGATGATGCATTCCGTGAAGGGAATCGTACTCTGGCAAAGTCATGTCAATCGACCATAGAAGAAATCGATACATTGCGAAATGAGGTTAGTCTTGGTGAAACAGGAGGAGAACATCCCTTCTTTAGTAAGCAGATTAGTACAACGAAGAAAGTGCTAGATCAACTCATCAAACACGATCATCGAACGTTGACGCTGCTAATCAAGGCGGTAAATCAGAGCAATGAACTTGAACAAACTGTTGGTGAGGAGGGATTGATGAAATCGATCCACGAAACACGTCAACTGGTCAGTAGTGTCAGAGGGCATTTTAGTGAACGAAGGGCCGTTCTAAAAGGAAGCAAATGAGGGAGAAATATGCCTATACATAAATGGCGGGACAACCCGGAAATTATCGCACGAATGATTGACTCTGGAGCAATCCAATCGTGGACAACCAGGAATATCATACTGAAACCAAATGAAACATGTGTCATCATTTCGAATGGGAAGATTCAGGATATTCTCTCTGAAACTGTTCTGAAAAATTACGTCGGAGGGTTCAC
>JAKUOE010000206.1 GCA_022449845.1 Candidatus Thalassarchaeum sp. | reverse complement strand
GTGGAGGGGCTTCGTACCGATCATATACCATGAGGGGCGGGGGCATGGTTGTTTACTCACCTTCATCCCACGCAGTAATCTCTTCTGGGTTGGTCTCGAGTTCAGCCATGGTAAATGCGACCGCATCCATCTGCTTCATGAGGTCACATGGGACACCGCCTTCGCGTTCACTACGCATGTGCATACGCGGGGGTGGGCGTTCGGCCGTCTCAGGAATTCTCACGAACAATCGGTATTCTCGTGAGTGTCGGATGAAATGCGGAATTCGCTTTGGAGATGTGAATAGGAAGATGATTCCACGAGACAAGCGATCCATGGCGATACAACATTGGGTCCAGAGTGGTAACGCGGCGAAATCCGAACGCCACAACCACAGTCTCGATGCCCGCCTCTTGCGCGGCATCATCGGGAAGCCGCCACCCACAACTGCCGCAGCCAGCGCCGCATCTCGAGTAAAGCAAATCAGGGGACTGCGGACGGTTTGTGGTTCGTTTTCATCTTTGATCGCCTTCACCAAATCGACTTGGCCACCAAGAGGGGTTCCGTGGAGAACGGGGTCCTGTCGCCAGCGTTCCCAGGCCTGCTGGACAATCTGATGTGCCAAGCCTCGCCCTCTCATCGAAGGATCAACCACGACGGTGGCCAGTTCAATTGCACCGCCTGTCCTCCGTAGTTCGGCATAGCCGGCAATCTCACCATCTTCCAGAATGATGACTCGGGGTGTGCGAGATCCCAAGCGTGTTTCTTTGGCGATACCGCGACTGGGTCGCAAATCAAGTTCAACCTTCAGCTGTGCATCCAACCAAGTTGCGAGGTGTTCATCTTCACTCAATCCGAATCCTCTCCGTCCAGCATCTTCCACATCGAGAGATGCGGTCCAATCCCTTTGACATCGTATTCTTCTCCAAAGAGTATCCAATCCTCTCCAGAATACATCGATATGGCGTCGGTACGGGCTTGCAGCCAACCACTTTTTGCGCCCCAATGGGCCACTGCAGCGCCTTCTAGAGCGATGACGATGCCGCTGGCGAGTCCCTGTCTGCGCCAATCGGTAAGGGTCCCCATCTGGCGAATCTGTACGGCGGGACGGAGTTCAGATGTACCTTCAGACAACGGTGTGAATGCTGGACATACGGCAGCATCGGGGCCCGCGTGATCGGATTGGGAACCATCCGAATCATCTGGGATTCGGTGGATTCGCCCGACAGCAACGACATCGCCCTCATCGGTTTCCCACCATGCATGAATGGCCTCGTTGTCATCCTCTAGTCGCTCAGCACCTTCGGGGAAACCCAAGGGTTCGCGTAGACATGCGTAACGACAGGAGAAGTATGCTTCAGAAAGGGTGGTCCCTGGAAGGGCGACCTCCAAACGCAGACTCATGTTCATGGTCTAGCAACACCTATTCTTCAACTTGTTCAATAGATGAGATTCTGGCAATTTTGAACGTTCGCTTACCCTGTTTCTCGTGGTCATATGCTTCACAATATTCCTGCCCTTTTGGGTTGATGTATACTGCAGTGGGCGTTATTTTTCGACGTTTAGATCTGTTCTCCTTGAACTTTGTATGGTGAATTATGACGATGGTTTCGTTTTCTACGTGCTCCTGCAGAATCAGAGCCTTTTCCGAGAATTGCTCTCGCAACGGATTGTTGCTAAGATAAACATCCATCAATTGAGGCAAGTATTCTCGTTCCAATTCGTCAGATATTGGGATGATATCCCTTAGTTCAGACACACTTTGTGGCTTGTGTATGCAAAGAAGAATGAGGACCCTATCTCTACAAATCACCATTGGATATCCTCGACGTTTTCTCTTCGGAAGGTACCACGAAATTATTTGACGACGTTGACTGAGTCTTTCAAACAATTCAAGATCTACATCCTCGAGAGGAAGAAGGGTTTTTTCTGAGAATTTCTCACAAATTTCTGGTGGTTGAGGATCTGATTGCTGACGAAGCGCCAAGACGTTCATTTGCAACCTGGGGCTTTTTTCGTAGTACAGAATATCACTCATAATGAGTATCAAGATCAGTTTCTCGACCTTCCTAACAGACAAAAATGACAGGGCACCCCAATACGGGCACTTGTAAAATTGCAACCTCAATGCAGTGCCATTGCTTGAGCCGATAAGTAAGTACGCCAACTTCCTACGACCGACCTGAATCGATTTGCGGTCGTCGGCCCCTTCGGCAAGCCATGAGATGGCTGAAATCACGATTTCGGTGAATGCCGAATTCAGATCGGTCACCGGTTTTGGGCGTTCTTGACTGGAGTCCATGCTGCACGAAATGTGCTAAAGCACTTAG
>JAKUOE010000205.1 GCA_022449845.1 Candidatus Thalassarchaeum sp. | reverse complement strand
GATGGCCAGGCTGGAACATGTGTGCTCACATGGATGGTTACAGGAACCAGTGTCATCAATGCAACATCGATTAGTCTTGAACTGGATTACGTCTGCAACAATGGTGAGAAGTTGACCGTCAGTGATTGGGACCCCGGGCACGCGGGTTATCTCACTTCAGGTGACAATATTGCGACCAACGGATGCAATGTTGATCAGTACGCTGCGGTCGGTGAAACCAGTCACACATGGCGTGGCTTGACAGATGAGAATGGCGAGGCAGTAAGCGCAGTTCGTGATGACTGGCTTGTTGGCGTGGCCGGAGGCGAGATTCCCTGGGTCGGTGCCATCAAACTGGGATTGTCAGACAACAGTGATTTCGTCCCGAGTTCAACTTGGACGAAACTGGTCATCACCGCCATCATCCTCCTCGCAATTCCAGCCCTATGGGAACGCGTCGCCAACCGCGCGATGGAGACGGCCCCTGAGGTCGCTCAAGCGATGTCAGAGGAAGAATGAATCAGATTCTCTGCGCGATGATTATCATCATCAGTCCCATGAATAGGAACAGGCTACTGAACGACGAGATTCTCGATACCGTGGCTTCTGTTTTGAGTGGATGCGGATTCTTGGTGAAGCGGTGAATACCACCGACAACCACGCCGAGGAAATCCTTCATCAAATGTCCACCATCGAATGGGATAATCGGAATCAGATTCGCTAGACCCAATCCGACATTCCACCAGATGAACCAGAATAGAAGCGTGATGAGGGCCATCAGAACGGTGGTGCCGAGTAGATTCCCCAACCAACCATCCGCTTCGATGTATTCCATCTCATGAGGATCCATAATCTGCCCTTCGTACTGGATGGGGGTATCGATGATGACAACCGGCTGTATAGCGACACCCAATGCGTCAACATACCAAGGGACCTCTTGTTCCCAAGCCATCGGGCCGACCAATCGATCGATTCCACTCAATCCATCGTCCATTCCAGATACGCCGAGGAATGCACTCTTTTCATCAACTTCCAACAATTCAATTTGCTCTTCAGTGAAGCCCTGCGATTCCAGATAGTCCAGTTTACTCGTGAGAATCACAGAAATCACGCGTTCTGTTCTCTCCTCGTCTTCGTTGAGGTGACTTAGCACCGTGAGATTGACCATATCTCCGGCTTGATGCGCATCCAGTTGCTCCGACATTTCGGTCGCGGTTGTGACCGGCGTACCATCGAAGTGGGTGATGATCTCCCACGGTGCAAGGCCACTTTCTGCTGCAGCCGAATCCTCGACGATTCCACTGGCGTGTACCCCTGGATTCACGACGGCAAATTGTGTCGCCAATACACAGATGATGAGCCAAGTGAAGAGCCCTGCATAGAGATTGGTCGCAGGTGCGGCCGCGAATAGTCGCGCACGTTCTCTTCGTGGAGCTTGCAACAATTCTTCGTGTTCTGGTTCGACAAAAGCGCCTGCTGGAAATGGACCCAACAGAAGTAGACCAACAGAGCGCACGCGCATCCCGTGCGCGCGCGCCTGTAGCGCGTGAGCGAATTCGTGGATGACCAAGGCACCGATGAACGCGATTGCTGGCCACCAGAACGGGATGATTGGGCTGACACCCGGGAAGGGAATCAGTTGGCTGGCTGGAGCATCACTGTTGGGAACACCCGTGAACAGAGCCAAAGAAAATGACAGCAGAAGGAACATGACGATGAAGACCATCACAATGGCACAGGTCCACAACGAAATCTCACCGTACCAACGCCAGAATTTTCGGGGCTTCGCCACCTTCTCGATGGTGTCCTGTCCGCGTTTGGTGCGTAGCATCAACAGACCACCGAGGACTCGCGATGCATTCCATCTGTCGAGAACACCTCGGCGTTCCAGCTGTCCGAGAATGAGCACCCAGATACACAATGCCGCGAATCCCCAGTGTACCTGTACGGCTAGAAACGCACTGATGAAAATCAGGATGAGTGCGCGTCTGTCCCGCGCCTGCCGTGCATCGCTCACGGCCACCCCTATCCCCGCTTCTTCTTGAAGCATCGGGATAGCACTCAAGACCAGAACACCCCTCTCAGGGCCATGGTGGACATTGACGAGGCCCGACGATTGCAACGGCGTGTCAATACCTTGCTGCGTGATCGAGACGCCATTCGCCGTATGCTAGAACAGGCAGATTATGAGCGCTTGAGTCGTGATGTCGGTCGACAGAGCGTGGCCATCGACCGGCTCGAGGCTCTTCTTTCCGGTGAGAAAGTCTAGGCTCTGAATCGATCCATCCAAGCGGGCAATGGCTCAGGTTCAGCTTCGACGATGGTTTCTGTCTCCATTTTGATCGCCAGAGCCTCTT
>JAKUOE010000204.1 GCA_022449845.1 Candidatus Thalassarchaeum sp. | reverse complement strand
CAAAACCCCAGAAACGTTGGCGGCCATCCAATCGATCGTTGGATGAATCACTCTTCTTCAGCCACATCGACTGTAGAGAAATCGTGCGTGTCTCGGAACGCAGAGATGACTGCAGGTGCACTCGATTCAGTGGGCTCAATCTGAGACATACTCTCGATGTTGACGAAGCGGCGGTTCACACCGTGACGGCGCCCAAAGAAGGAGTAAACGCGGTGGCGTGCATCGACTTCGTCGGCCGCCACAACGTCCTGTGTGAACTTCTGAACGATTCTCCCGTTGGGGAACGTTCCGATTGCTCTGTAGGCTTGCATCGAGCCGGCCCACCCACCTTTCTCGTTTAAGCGCACCGTCTGACCATGGGGGGCGATGATTGATGTTTGATGGCTACTTTCGTACGCCATGCGTCGTGCGACACTGTTGTTGTGTCTGCTTCTTCTCGCACCTGTAGCAGGTGCTTGGCCGCTACCCGAATTCCCAACAGGGGATGGTGAGTGGGTCGTCGTCAGAGACGATGGTTGGACGCATGATGAATGGGTCGCTTTGCGAGAGGATGGTTTGGAACCGTTGCGCCAAATTTCTGCAACCGAAATTCTCGTTTGGGGTGATCATGGAACGTACCAACCAGCCACAGAGTCGGTGTTGCGTGGACCGGTTGCCGATGGGTATCGAGTGGTCCTTGAACCACGTTTACCATCAGCTGCGCAATGGGACATTCTCTCTATGTTCGAGTTTGAAGCGTTGCAACTGGCTGGAGGGGGTAGTGCTCTCCCCACATCGTTTGAGATTCATGGTGTGAATCCAGTGGTACTCGATTCGATTCCTGGTGTCTGGTGGGTTGAGCCTTTGCTTGAAAACAAAGCGCGAAATGAATTGTCCTCTAGCATCATGGAAAATGGATCCATGGATGGGCATCCTGCTTGGGACCTCGGGTTGAACGGTTCAGGCGTCATCATTGGTGTGGCCGATTCTGGAATAGAATTGGATCATGGGTGCTTCCGAGAAAATGCGACCTCGGTTGGTGAGATTGGTGCTGAGCATCGAAAGGTCGTCTTGGTGAACACATCCATTGACGATGGAGACCATTCAGGACAAGCAGATTATCGACATGGAACACACATCGCTGGAACCTTGGTTTGCGATCTGTGGAATGGAACGGTTGGAGAAGGAACGAGTCCTTCACATGGCGCGCGTGTCTTGTTCCAGGATGTAGTCAACGAATCGGGTTGGTCTGAGCCGACTGCGGATTGGTTGCTGGCTGAAGCGTTGGCCAATGGTGCTGTGATTCATTCAGATAGTTGGGGGGATGATACGGAGGCGTACACTCTACGAAGTGCAGAATTCGATCTCTGGCACCGTGAGGTGCCTTGGTCGCTCGCGTTTATCGCGCCTGGAAACAATCCAAATCGGTTCTTTGAGCCAGCGAATGCTCGGAATGTGGTTTCGGTCGGTGGTTCTCTACATGACAATTCGACCGATCTCTACTCATCATCATCTCAAGGACCGACTGAAGAAGGGTTGCGTGGTAATTTCATCGTCGCCCCTGCTGTCGGAATCATTTCGGCGGCGGCTGATGGAAATGTGTCATCATTCAACGATGATATGCGCTCGAGTACAGGTACGAGTATGTCAACGCCCATGGGCGCATCCATTACAGCTGTGATTCAACAGATGGTTCAGGATGGTTGGTTGACAGGCGATGGTTTTGTACCATCTGGGCCGCAATTGCGCGCGTTGTTGGCGTTGTCTTCAGATTCCATGGGTGAGAGTTCTGCTCCTGATGCACAGCAAGGGTGGGGTCGGCCGAATCTGGCCAACCTCGTCAACTACGATTCCAATGCTTCACAAAATATCTGGATTCATGATTCATACATGATGAATGAATCGATACGGATGGGGATGATTGATGATTGGTTGTCTGAAAATGGGAGTCGGCCTCTGGAGCAAGTCATTTCATCACAGTGGACTGGAGCAAATGCGCAGGGGCCGTTCCTTGCACAAGGGGAAAATGTGTCTTGGAATTTGACGTTGGTTCCCGGTGAAGATTTGGATGTGTTTCTTTCATTCAACCAGCGTCCGTTTGGTGCTGTTTCTGATGACCTAAATGTGGCTGTTGTGCTACCAAATGGTACACGGATTGGCACCAATGAAAGTCTAGAGGGAACTGAACGTGTGACCGTGCCAGCATCGGCTTTGGTTGGATTCGACAATGTGACGATTGAGGTGAATGCCGAGCTTGTGGGTGTTGGAAATTACTCTGGTATTCTAGGAAGTGATGGGGATCTAATCGGTTTCTCACTCGCAATTCGTGGCGTAGGGAGTGAGGTGATTGTGTCTGAACCTGAACCGGAACCGGAACC
>JAKUOE010000203.1 GCA_022449845.1 Candidatus Thalassarchaeum sp. | reverse complement strand
TTTGCCGTAGATGGCGACGTTCCCATTGCTCCACTCTTGCTGACCAAGCCATTCAACGGCTGTGTGGATGCTCAGGCCTTCTCCGTCACCACGGTAATCAAAGCAGCCTGTACTATCCTCTGTGGCAAAGACTGCGACTTGAGCGAATGCGTATCCGTGTGGAATGAAATTGTCGTAGATGAATTCACCACGTCCGCCTCCAACGACATTTGTGGGTGATGATTCATCGCCAGGTTGGCCGTACGAGAAGTATGGGCTGACGACTGCAATCACGGGCACTTGTTCGCCTTCTTGGGTGTTCGATGGAAGCCAGTAGGAGAGGGGGACGGTGGCTGAATTGGGGCCACCTTCCCAAACACCTGTCGTATCCACCTCGATGTTGGCTTCCTGAACATCGAGTGCGTAATGAGGGCCAGGATTGAGTAGGAAACTGTGAGTATGGCTCGTATTCCACTCAAGGGTGTGTCGATCCCAAATGTCTGGATATGTTTCGTTCCCTGTTTTCTGAATCGCGCCCTCTTCACCGAAACATCCGGATAGGCTGCACATGAGCAACAATGCGATGAGGCACGATGCTGCTCTCTGGGAGGCCATGAGGCGGTCGAGGCGGTTTGACCCCATGAATGAGTCGCTGGACCGTGTTTCGGGGATTTTTTCGTCGAAGGGAACGTTCTTGACGGAAAGGGCTGCCCCCGGAGCGTCGGCAAGGGCCGTCAGGTGAACGTATGCGAATCGAGGGCTCGCACGTCTTGGTCACAGGAGGGACCGGTTCAATCGGTTCCGAAGTTGTTCGACAACTGATGGACCGCAAGCCGAAACACATCACGATTTTCTCACGAGATGACTCGAAACATTTCTACTTCCAGCAAGAATTGGTGGGTCGTGATGATATCACGTTCATCATCGGAGATGTGCGGGATCGAGAATCCCTCGCACGCGCGTTCCAAACAGATGTGGATATTGTGATTCATGCAGCGGCATTGAAACATGTACTCATCTGTGAGCAGAATCCAATTGAGGCTGTCAAAACCAATATTCTAGGGACACAGAATGTGGTGGATCTCGCAAAGGATGCCGGTGTGCAGATGATGCTCATGGTCTCCACTGACAAAGCCGTCTCACCAACGTCGACGATGGGGGCATCGAAATATGTCGCAGAGAAGTTGACGTTGGATGGAAATTCAACCGGAGATATGCTCTGTGCCTGCGTGCGCTTCGGCAACGTCCTCGGGTCCCGTGGTTCGGTGATTCCTGCCATGGTCAAGGGCATCAAGGAGCGCGGAGAAGTTTGGATTAGCGATGAGGGTGTGACTCGATTTGCAATGCCGATTCCTGAAGCGGCAGGTCTTGTTCTCGATGCCGTCGAAATGACGAGTGGGGGCGAAATCTTCGTACTGAAGATGAAAGGATTCAGTCTGGGTCAACTTCTATCTGTGTTCAAGGGTATGAATCTACGAGATGGTGGCTTTGATGTCGACGTTCGTGGACTCATTCGTGCAGAGAAGTTGCATGAGGACCTGGTCACATCGGATGAAATTGCACGCCTGTATGAGACGGATAGTCACTACGTGGTCGCGCCACCAGTGGGCAACTGGTCGCCTGCTTCCAACATGCAAAAAGTCGATCTTTCTGAATACAATTCCTCACACGCCGATATGTTTGCGGATTCGGAATTGGTCGAACACATCCGCGAATGTATCGTGATGCTTGGATTGGAGTGATGTCATGATTGGCGTGACCGGTGCTTCCGGTTTCATCGGGAGACATTTGCTCGCGCAACTCGGTGATTCGGGCTTCGCTGTTGACTTGAGATCCTTGGATTCGCCCGATGTTCTCAGTACGCATCTGCGCGACAATGGTTGTCGGACACTTGTGCATCTAGCCGGTGCTCTTCCTGGTGATGTGGGTGCTAACAGTGTGGGTTTGGAATTGGCGCAACGCGTCGCCAGCGCCGCATCATCGTTGGAGGGGTGTCATGTCATCTTCGCCAGCAGTATTCGAGTTCATTCTCGTGACGAGGGTGTTTTCAGCGCAGATTCAGATGTTGCTCCGTTCGATTCGTATGGGGAAGGAAAGGCCGCGGCTGAAACAGCACTGATGAGTTGTGCCGATGAGAATCATCCGGTCACGATTCTGAGGATTTCTTCCGTACAAGGTGTGGGCGTTCAAGGACGAGCGCAGGGCCTCATAGGTGTGTTCGCTAGACAAGCCGCATCCGGTGGACCGATTACCGTCATGGGTGATGGGAGTTCCATCAAGGATCTCGTTAGTGTCGAAATGGTACTCGATGTCATTGGAGGTTGTATTCTTCAGCCGCCAAGTGATGCGTCGTTTACACAAATCGTTCCTGTAGGATCTGGTCGGGC
>JAKUOE010000202.1 GCA_022449845.1 Candidatus Thalassarchaeum sp. | reverse complement strand
CCGCATGGTCCTCGATGTCCAGACGCCCTCATGCGCTGCGAATCGATCTCGTGATGTCGGGGGTATCGTCCTTGGTATCGAGTCCACTGCACACACATTTTCAATCGGATTTGTCGATGGATTGGGTGTGCCTGGAAAATCAATTTCTACATTCGTGAGGCCTGTGGAAGGGGGAATCCACCCCCGTGAGGCGGCCGCCCATCATGCACAGCAGGCAGGCCAAATTCTCACTCGATTACTCGATGAGGAAGTGAATGTCGATGATGTGAAAGCAATTGCATTCTCACAAGGTCCAGGACTTGGGCCGTGTCTACGAATTGGTGCTTCAGTTGCACGATCTCTCGCCATGCAACTTGATGTCCCGCTCGTCGGTGTCAATCATTGTGTCGCACACATCGAAGTGGGACGTGAAAGGTGTGATTGTGATGATCCTGTTTTACTATACGCGAGTGGAGGGAACACACAGGTCATTGCGCGACTCGAGGGGAGATATCGTGTTCTCGGAGAAACACTAGATATTGGAATCGGAAATATGTTGGATAAATTCGCACGTGAGCAGGGGATTCCGTTCCCCGGGGGTCCAAAAATCGAAGAATTGGCACAGAAGTGGATTGATGAGAATCCCGAGAGTAGTTTGGATGGTTTGGAATTGCCATATGCAGTACAAGGGATGGATCTTGCCTTCTCTGGGATACTCAATGCCGCACTCATCCTAATCGACAAGGGGAAACCACTTGAAGCAGTCTGCTGGGCTCTACAAGAGCATACATTTGCTGCTTGTGTGGAGGTAGCCGAACGCGCGATGGCGCATGCAGGAAAATCGGAACTTCTGCTTGGTGGAGGTGTTGCATGCAATCAGCGATTGCGTGAAATGTGTGACATGATGTCAGTGAATAGAGGTGGATCATCCCACGTCCCCATCAAGGCGTTGTGCATCGACAATGGAAGTATGATTGCAACATTGGGTCGCCTACAACTGCTGTGGGGATCACCCACTGAGTTGAGTGAATCGGCTGTACGTCAGGACCTACGGACTGATGAGACCCCCATCCTTTGGAATTGAAGCGAATCGCCGAAGCCAACCCTTATGGCGGGTGGGCATGAGGTCCGTTCGGAGGCAAGGAAGACTTGGCGTCAGGCGATGAACCATCAAATCCGTTCAAGAGCCCTAGATAGTCTACTGCATCTCCTAAAACCCGTTCCGGGAAAGCCCCGCGAAGATCCACAAAATCACGCGGTTCATCCGGCCCCCCCGCCCCGCCGGGAGCCAACAAGAAACAATCTCCGCCAATCGCCCCTTCAGGAACTCAAACAAGTTCTAAGGAGGCGGATACATCGACGCCAGCGCAAGCAGGCAAGAGTGTTGGCCTTCGCAAACAAGATGCTAGGGCCAAAATTGATGCGGAGACAAAAACAAACCAGAAAGCACGCGAATTGATTGAAGCCAGCCGCACAAAGGTTGTCGATGAGCAGCAATCCAAACAAGAAGCACGGCAAGGCGCCAAGGCCGAACCACACAATCCATTCAAGAAAACTCAAGCGAAAAGAACGGGGGCTGCTCCTCGAAGAACAGGGCGACCTGGGAAACGAAATCGCCCACAAGGACCGACCAAGCGCGTCCAAAAATTACATCGAGGGAAATATATGGAATTCAAGTATGATGTTCGACGTATTCTTGAAGAAGAAGATGTGGCTGATGAGCACAGATCGAATGTACTGGGTCAAACCTGGGCGAAGGGTGAGCGTCAGGGTGTATCAGAAGCCAAGGAATTCTTGGATGAGAAGGTTGCAGAAGGAATTATCAGCGAAGACTGTTCGACAAAAATCATGAAATTGATAGATTCATTGACAACAAGAAGGTGAAAAAATGACAACAATAGAAAAAGACACTGTAGCAAGCGTACACTATACTGGAACATTTCCCGATAGTGGTGATGAATTTGATTCAAGTCGGGATGGAGATCCGCTCACATTCCTAGTTGGACATGGAGGTATGATTCCTGGATTCGAACGAGAAATCATGGGTGCCTCGGTTGGAGATACGAGTTCATTCACACTTGAGCCGGAGGATGCGTATGGGATGCCATCAGATGAGATGGTGCAGGATGTTCCTAGGGAAATGTTTCCCGAAGAGATGCCGATCGATTTGGGGATGTTGCTGATGTCTGATGCTGGTCCGTTCAGAATTGTGGCAATCACGGACGAGACTGTCCGTTGTGATTTCAATAACCCGATGGCTGGAAAAACACTTCATTTCGAGGTTGAAATCATGGATGTTCGTGCCGCAAATCCCGATGAATTGGCACACGGACATGCGCATGGCCCAGGTGGCCATCACCATCACCATGAGCCCGAGGGCGATAAGGG
>JAKUOE010000201.1 GCA_022449845.1 Candidatus Thalassarchaeum sp. | reverse complement strand
GGAGTGTGGTTATTTCGAACTGCATATCTGAGTCACTGATTCTCACCGTCACAGTGCCAAATTGTGTCCCGGTTGGAATCGCTCTTGGAAAAATGTCGAGAATCACGTCTGGATTCAGTGTCGTTGCGAGATCGAGGTCCTTCCAAGGCCTGTCCAGCATCGCTTCGCGTACCGAACCACCGACAAGCCAAATCCCTCCGTCTTCTGTTGCGACTCGGTTGCAAACCTCACGAAGGGCCTCAGGGAGGGTGTTTTTCCATTCAATTAGCGCCGCTGGGAGTGCTTCACCCTCGAGGTCACCGGCGACCCCTTCCAGCCATGCACTTTCGCCCATTGACACCTTCCTCTCGCCCTCAGGCATGATGCTATCGACGTGCGAAGGGATTTGAACGTTGATTCTGTGGGAGGTGCATGGACGTCGAGTTGGTCCCCATCGCGTGGTTGAGGCCACATGAGGAGGTCAAGCCTCGAAATGTCGACACGTTGCACGAAATGACGTTGCGATGGAGCGCTTACACCAAACCCCTTCTCGTCGATCGTCAGACTGGTACTATTTTGGATGGCCATCATCGCCATCAGGTCGGCATTCGCATTGGACTGTCTCGTTTGCCGGTGATCAAGGTGGACTATCTGGAAGATGCCGGGATTGAACTCGATGTCTGGCCCTCTTGTGAATTGACAGATCTGACAAAACAGCAGGTCATCGATATGGCTCTCTCTGGGAATGTGTATCCACCCAAGACCAGCCGTCACCGCGTTAGTGACCATTTGCCTCCATTGGCTGTCCTACTGGACCTTCTGCGGTTCGATGACTGAATTTACAGTTGGTCGCCACAATGTGGGCAGAGGTTCCATCCACTCTCAACGTCAGATGAGCAACCAACACACTGCTTACCACCTTGTGGCGCTTGCAGTTCCATACGTGCCCTCTTGGCCGATTGCACACTCTCAAAAGCATTCATTGCCATCTCTAACTGCTGTTGTTGCCCATTCAACACGATTTCTTTCCTTGCAGCCAGATCATACCGTTCAGAAGCCCATTCAGCTTCCAATTTTCGCAAGTCAACGAGTTCACTTTCGATTGCGATTTGCATCTCCCCCTGAGCCTTTGCCCTAGCTACTTCCACTTCAGCCTCAATTCTAGCCAATGTCAGCATTTGTTGACGTTCAATAGCAGCAAGTGCAACCCCATTCACTACATCTGCACGGGCCGCCAAAACATTGGTTAGATTGTTGTAGGATTGCAATTTTTCCAAATCTGTTTCATTGACCACGGCAAACGCACGCAACATCGTGAGTCCATACTGGTCGAACGAACTTCGCATTTCGGTGCGGAGCGCCATCTCAATGGTTTCTGCAAATTCGGGTGAACGAACTGTGTTGACACTCTCTTGTTCAGATAGAAGTGGAATCACTACACGACTCATTATCTCAAGTTCATACTTCTTGACGAAGTCTCCACGATTCAGTATGCGACTGCTGTTGCTGAAAATGTTCACTAGTTTGGGTACATCATCGCGTTGAATCTGCATTCGCATGTAGAGCATTCCATTGATTGGCGTTCCATCTGCGGTTGCGCCACCCATCTTGATGAGGAGGTCGAACGGCCCATTCATCGATAATATGAGTTTATGATCACTTGAACCGACACCGATTTTACTGCCCAACCAGCGTGTGAACCCGCCGACGTAATTTTTCAGAACAGTTTCAGAGAGAATATCCTGAATCTTCCCATCAGCCATGACGACGCATGTCTCATTTGGCTTCAGTACGATATTTCTCGCCGACCAGGATTGGACAGAACCAGAATCAATCATTCTGGCTATGACTTCCGGACTTTCTCTCCAACGATGTTGTACCATATTTTCACCTCTATTGAATTCCTCTCAGAACCGCTCTGCGTTCGCTGAAATGTCCACGTACACTACTGACCAGTTGCCGTGTCTCTCGAACGGCTTTCATTACTTCTCCCTCTTCGGCTGCGGCCTGTTCAAGGTCATTGCTTCGATTCACCGCCTTTACCAAGATGGTCAATGTGTCATGATCGTGTTTGATGAGATTGTTGAGCACCCTTTTCGATGCACTAATCTGCTTGCTGAAGAATGGGTGTTCGCCGCCTGTTTCCCCCAGATTCACATCGTTACGGAGGGCATCGATTTCTTCGATTGTTGATTGACAGGTCTTTGCGAGCCTGACATTTCCATCGCGATAGGCATCATCGTGAACATTCTCGACATGATTTCGCACCCGATTGGCGCATCGTAGAATCTCTTCCTTGACGGCGACGTCGGTCTCTCGACGCTTGTCGCGCTGGTATGCACTGTATCCACCTAGAATCAGGCCAATGGCCCGAACATAGGTCATGGTATCTGCAGGATTGCCT
>JAKUOE010000200.1 GCA_022449845.1 Candidatus Thalassarchaeum sp. | reverse complement strand
GCATGAGGTACACCCGCCAATTTGACGAGGGTGCTTGTCGTCGGTGAAGCAGAATGGCAGGTACATCCGACACGCCATGTTGGATCCCCTGAACCATCACCGTTGTTGTCTGATGGTGGGCCAGAATGCATGGCCAGTCCTGGCCCTGCGAGCAAAAGCAAGAGAGAAAGAAGGACTGCGAATCGAATCGGTACTCGAGACATGACAACCCCTTGTATTCCTCTCGAAATTACGTCCGTCCTTAACCGTTGCTTCAATGGGGTGCCCCCTAAGGGCACCCCTGCAGTAAAATGGAAGTCAGAGATCTTTGAACGCTGCGTTCAATTCATTCATCATCTTCTTGCCGTCACCGAACAACATCATGGTCTTGTCCTCGTAAAAGAGGTCGTTGTCAACACCGGCATAACCAACAGACAAACTGCGCTTGATAATCACGACGACACGCGCCTTGTCCGCATCGATAATTGGCATTCCACCGAGGGGGCCCTCGCCACTTCGTGCGACGGGGTTCACAGTGTCATTTGCTCCGATGACAATTGCAACGTCACATTCGGGCAATTCTGAGTTAATTTCGTCCATCTCGATGAGTTGCTCATAGGGTACATTGGCCTCAGCCAATAGCACGTTCATGTGGCCGGGCATGCGTCCTGCGACGGGGTGAATTCCGTAACTGACTTCGACATCTTCAGCCTCCAGCAGGTCTGCAAACTCCTTGACAGCATGCTGAGCTTGACTGACAGCCATACCATATCCAGGGATGATGACACACTTGGAGATTCCATCACATACCATCGCGACCTCTTCCGGATCGCTGCCCACCTTGGTGCGTGTGACGGTCTCTTTCCCACCACCTCCAAATGATTTGAAGAGGACAGCAGGTAGGGTGCGATTCATCGCCTTGCACATGATGAAAGTGAGAATGAGGCCAGCGGCGCCAACCATCGAGCCGGCGATAATCAGAACATTGTTCCCAATCACGAATCCAGTGAAGGCTGCAGCGATGCCGGACATTGAATTGAGGAGACTCACGACCACGGGCATATCTGCTCCTCCGATGGGGAGAACAAACAGGATGCCGAGAAGTCCCGAGAGTCCGGCGATTGCGTAAATGTAATCGGTGTTCTCTGGTTCCTGAATCGTCATACAGATGAGGGCGAGAGATGCGACCAAGAGGCTGCCTTTGACGAAGTTGAGCCAAGGTGGCCCCCATGTGGGGAAGTTGACCCACTTGCGTCGTCCGCGATCGTCCTTCTTGGTCAGAGGGATGTAAAATCCACCCTTGAGTTTGCCCATGGCCATTAGGCTACCAGTGAGGGTGAGCCAACCCACCAAGCCCGACAAACCAATGGCGACCCATGTCGCATACAGTTCGATTCCGGGGCTGGGTACATCCCCGTTGTGAATGCGGCCTAGAACTTCTGAGAGGCCCACAAGTGCTGATGCACCACCACCGAATCCGTTGAACAGTGCGACCAATTCAGGCAGCCCTGTCATTTCGACACGTATAGCCATCCATGCCCCGATAATAGTACCGAGAGCTAACCCGCCCGCAATCAGTTCGAGTCCGATGATACCCTCATTGTACATCTTGGCCATTGTGACCAACACAGCAAGTAGCATACCGTACGCACCAAGTCGGTTTCCTTGAGGTGCTGTTTTCGGGCTTGAGAGACGCTTGATTCCAAGGAGGAAGAGCGCGGCCGAGACCAGATAGCCGATGTCCGAAACAACTGGATCAACCATTTCAGTGCCCTCCCTTTTTCCGGTTCTTCTTCCCGGCAATCATCTCCAACATTCGATTGGTGACCATGAATCCGCCCACGACGTTGATGGTGGCCATGACCAAAGCCGCGAATGCAAGCCAGGCCGATAGGCCGGGATTCCCATTGTGGAATTCTGAATTTGACAGAATCAAAGCGCCGACGATGGTGATGCCAGAGATTGCATTGGCCCCTGACATTAGAGGTGTATGCAGTGTTGGTGGTACTTTGCTAATGAGTTCAAATCCGAGAAAAATCGCGAGAACGAAGACCGTGATACTTGCAACAAGCGCGGTCAAAGTCAGACTCATTCAACCACCTCCGTCAATCGTGTCTGCTTCTCATGAATTTGGCCATCCATACAAACGAGGACGCCACCCATACCGGACACGTAGAAATCGCTCCCCTCCGGGGCTCCAAACAGAATGTCGTCCTCTGGATCGATGACGAGTTCGCCATCGGTCATCAATGAGCCGACAAATGTGGTCAAATTGTTGGAGTAAAGCATACTGGCGGTCGAGGACAACAGTCCGGGGAGATTCGTCGTTCCAATGATTGTCCCCCCATACTCAGTGGTGACAATTTCACGCGGGGATGAGAGTTCGCAATTCCCACCGACATCAGC
>JAKUOE010000020.1 GCA_022449845.1 Candidatus Thalassarchaeum sp. | reverse complement strand
ACTCCCCACACCAGCCTTGGCGATGGCAATCCCCGTCAAGGGAACCGCGCCGAGTTCAAGTCCGCCAACCACGTCGACACCCCCTTCAATCTCATCGATTGTATGATGGATGAGCACACCCAGAAGGTGCGCCGACTCTGGATCGCACATGACAGGCTTGGTATCGAAGAAATGACGACTGGAACGACCTGAAGCGAGAGTGAATTCCTCAGTGTCGGCGCGAAGATATGCGAGGTCACGCACTTTCTCAATCAGTTTCGCTCGAGCATCTCCGACCTCAGTACTCTCAGCCATCCTTCTCCCCGCTGTGCGTCGTTGCTGACCTTCCATGAACCTTCGCCGAGTGTTCATACACTTCCATAGGAAGTGTTTGGCCATACACCCAATGCTTTAGGGCGTTCGACAACCCTCCACTGGTGTTCGCACGGAGGGATGGGATGTCTGAGGGAGGAGTGAGCCGACCAATTGCGCCAATCGACACCCAGCGACTTGAGAAAGAGATGGAAACATATCAGGACAATCTAGATGCAGAATGTGAGGCCATTTACCAACTTGCACAAGAAGCCCGTTCGAAAGGACTTGATTTGAAGGATGAAGTCGAGATTCCACGGGTTATCGACCTTGCAGACCGTGCTGAGAAGTTGCTTACCAACGCCGGACATCTATCTGCCGAAGGATGGGACGATCCGATTCCAATCGCCAAAGCGATTCGAAAATCTCTGGAGAACAAGGAGCGTGAAGACGCCGCCATCGATATGGCTGTAGACGTTGCCGTGCAAATGTACGATCGAACGAGCAATGTCGAAAAGAGCATCGACACCGGTCTCAGAGTCGGCCTCGCCATCCTGACCGAAGCCATCCTTGTTGCTCCACTCGCCGGAATCTCAAACGTTCGTGTGATGAACAATTTGAATGGCACACGATTCGTCTCCATCGATTTCTGTGGCCCAATTCGTGCCGCGGGAGGAACTGCCCAGGCCTTGGCCGTTCTCATCGCAGATATGATTCGACGGGCGCTCAAACTCGACAAGTATGAGCCCACTGAGCCCGAAGTCGAACGTGTCAAGGAAGAGTTTGGTCTCTATCGCAGTGGATTGCAATTCAAGCCCTCACCTGAAGAGATTGAGATGATTGTCAAGGCCTGCCCAATCATGGTGAATGGTGAAGAAACCGAAGACATCGAATGTGCAGGCTACCCCGAGGTTCGAAACATCGTTGAACCGAACAATACTCCTCGAAAGCGAATCCGTGGCGGCGTGATGCTCGTCATCGCAGAGGGTCTATGTCTGAAGGCTGCGAAACTTCAGAAGCATACTGAGAGATTGGAGATTCCTGGATGGGAATTTATCTCCAATTTTGCATCCAAAGGTGATGAGAAAGGGATTGGTGGCAAAACCAAGCGACGTCAAATCAAGACCGACCATCGCTACATGGGTGACATCATTGCCGGCCGCCCGGTTTTTGGAGAACCCAACACTGCCGGTGGATTCCGTCTTCGATACGGACGCCCTCGAACCTCTGGATTGGGTGCAGCCGGTGTGCATCCCGCATCGATGCATGCGATGGGTGATTTCCTCGCAGTGGGCACTCAGATGAAGATTGAGAGACCCGGCAAGGCTTGTGCGGTGGTTCCCTGTGATGATCTGGAAGGCCCCACCGTCCTACTGAAAAGTGGCCGATATGGACGTATCCAATCCGCAGAGATGTGGAATCGTGTCGAGGACGAAGTCCTCTCGATTTGGGACAATGGAGAATTGATGATTGGCTACGGTGAATTCTCAGAGAACAACAAACCTCTGGTCCCTTCCGGATATGTTTCCGACTGGTTTGCCAGCGATTTGTTGGAGACATTGGATTCCGAAGAGAAAGTCGAGCAATTCGCTGAATTCATCGGGGCTTCTAGACGTCGATTGCCCGAAGGCCTACCAGTGGATGGTTCTCTTGATGGGTCTACGGACGAATTAGAGAATCATCGCCGCCAGCGTCTCTGGCATCGCCAATTGCGACAGATGACTCTTGATTGGGATGTCATCGTTCAGATCTCACGTACGTTCCACACCGCGATTCCTCCACCCTGGAATCTTTGGTGGAATGATTTACCCCTTGAATTCACACCACCCCTCATCGATTCATTGCTACAAGGCACAGTCGAGCCAGCAACACATCCTGAAGACGGCATCAATACAGTCCCTCATCCCGACAGAAACTGGATGCGTTTGTCAGGTGCTGTAGAGAACTGGAAACCGGTGGACCACACTCCTGCTGAACTTTCCAATGTCGGCCAGGGGCCTTCCGTGAAAGGCACTCTAAACATGATTCCTGAACAGATGCCCGGACAGATTTCCACCCTTGCCGAATCAGCCCTCGGTCCTTGGCCGAATGACACCCATCATGAGGAACATGGGATTGTGAAATCCGCTTTGATGATTCTAGGTGTTCCACATATGCACGATGGTTCTGACTTGCTCATCATGCATGGTTGGCAGCCTCTGCTTGAAGGCTTGGGACTTCAGATTGGATCAGCGGACGAAGCCAAGATTGAGATTCGCGTCGACGCCAAAGCCCATCTCAAATCACGCCTTGATCAACTGGTGAAGGCGCAAGAGACATCTCATTTGGAAAACGTTCGCCGAGAAACTCTGGAACACGAACGCTCGATTTTGCGAATCGGTGCAGAGACTGCGGCTCGACAACGTGGAGCGTCGATTGCGGATACGGAGAGTGAGGGTCGAAAAGCAGCCGAACAGATTGCTGACGAAGGTCCCGCTGACCCCGTGATGCTCGAGGCAGCCGAGGTGTTGTTGGATGAACACTCGGTTGACGGGTCCTTGTGGTTAATCAGAAAGTGTAGCGATTTACACTGGAGGCCTGCAGCACCATGTCGAATTGGCTGTCGAATGGGTCGTCCAGAAAAAGCAGCCCCTAGAGAGATGAAGGGCAAACCACACTGTATATTCCCCATTGGAAATGAAGGAGGTCCGCAGCGATTGATTACCGAAGCTGCAAACAAAGGCACGATTCTTGTCACAATGGGTATTCGAGAATGCGTGAAGTGTGGTCAACGCACCCCTTACTCAATCTGCCACCATCGTGCAATTCCGGAGGACCCAACCGAATGTGGAGGATCTACCGAACCGATTGACGCAGACCAGCCGTCTTCAAACGGACGCCGCAAAGGAATCAATCAATCCGTCAACATTCCAGCACTGTTAGAAACCAAGCGCATCAAGATGGGCCTTGATCGAATTCCGAAGAAATTCAAGGGCGTCAAGGGCTTGACTTCGTTAGAGCGCTTCCCTGAACCACTTGAGAAAGGCATACTTCGCGCCAAACACCAACTTCCAACATTCAAGGCAGGCACCATTCGTTTCGATATGATTGACGTCCCAGTCACCCATTTCAGACCGAGGGATATTGGGACCAGTGTTGAGAGACTGAACGAATTGGGGTATGCTCACGACATTGATGGTCAACCATTGAATCATGACGACCAACTTCTGGAATTATTCCCTCAAGATTACATCCCGAGTCGAAAAGCTGAGGACTATCTTCTCCGATGCTCTGCATTCATCGATGAATTGTTGGAGCGATTCTATGGTATGGATTCATTCTATGATGCTCAAAGTGGGGACGATCTCGTCGGCCATCTTTGTGTTGGCCTTGCACCACACACATCGGGCGGTGTACTCACGCGGATTATCGGTTGGTCCAATGCCAGTGCGGGTTATGGACACACCCTGTATCACGCCGCGAAGCGACGGAATTGCGATGGCGACGAAGACGCCCTCATCCTGTTACTGGATTGCTTACTCAATTTCAGTAAAGAATTGCTCCCCAGCAGTCGAGGCGGCCAGATGGACGCTCCACTCACTCTCTCAACCCGCTTGAATCCGGAAGAACTCGACAAGGAAGCCCTCAACGTTGACACATCATGGTGGTACTCTCGTCACTTTTACGAAGCCACTCAGAACCAACCAACCCCCTTTGAATTATCCAAACAAGTCGATACAGTAGGTCTACGGAAAGGGACCATTGGTGCTTTGCGTGGATATGGATGCACACACGATGCCCAATCCATCGACTCCGGGCCCACGAATTCATCGTACAAGACTCTTGAAACTATGATTGACAAGATGAACGCGCAACTCCATTTGGGTCAGCAATTGCGAGGCGTTGATGTTCGCACAGTTGCCCGCCAAGTGGTCGAATCCCATTTCCTTCCAGATCTACGCGGTAATCTTCGTGCTTTTACAACCCAGAAAGTTCGTTGTGTTCGCTGCGGAGAGAAATTCAGACGGATGCCGCTGTCAGGAAAATGCATCAACTCTTCGGACCAATCGCGTGGTGGTGATTTGCGACCAGGTATTGATTTCACACGCGGCGAGGCTCACTTATGCGGTGGCAATCTCGTGTTGACAGTGAGCGAGGGATCCGTTCGCAAATATATCCGTGTAATGCAGCACGTCATCGATCATTACGATGTCGACTTGTACACACGACAACGTATCGACGGCCTCATCAGCAGCACCGATTCGCTGTTCAAGAACGATCGTGTTACCGTTTTCACGCTCAACGATTTCATCAGTGGCTAATCAGCGTTTCCGCTTTTTCTCATCTTCATTCCCACTGAGTCTTCGCCACAGATCTCCTACAGTTCGAATGCTTTGGTCTTCCTTCACCTTTCCAGTCAGGCCTTCAGTGGTCCCTGGTCCCAATTCGTCATCTTGTTCGACACCATCCTCATCGACGAATTCATCCGTATCACCGTCCGCTTCGGAAGTTTGAGCTGCGAATTGCTCTCGCATTCGTCGTCGTTGCATTTCCATGCTCTCATCAGCCCCCTGCTCTTGGAATCCAACCAAATCCTCGACATCCACAGCATCTCCACCCGTCATTGAATGGGCAATTTGCTCCCATTCCTCCTTCTGTCGACGTTTGTGGAGTGGCATGGTTCGCACCAGTGCCTCACGTCGCCTTTTGAGTATTCCCCGAATGGCCCGATCTGCGATTCCGAGGAACAAACCGAGGACGTTGGCTGCAACGAATCCCTCCATTCGGAATGGCTCCCATAGATGCATTCCGAGTTCCATATCCGCGCTCAAGTTTCTCGATGGATAGAGATCGGCCCCATCATCAAGTACGACTGTTGTGTAGAACATGTGTTTACCCGGCGTCAACGAAAAGGCGAAGTCGGGACAATCATCTGTGGAGTTCCCTTCCCACACAATTGAATTCTCACCCGAGGGAGTTTCGTGTTGTATTCGAACTTGAACGACGGGGGAAGTCGAATTCTTGGGCCTGAAATCGCAAGAAAGGTCCACTGGAATTTCACGGTCCATCTTCATCATGTTCGGAACATCGAGAACGTATTTTCCGTTGATATCTAGGCCATGCTTGTTGACCTCATTGACCGCAATCGCCTGAGATGCTTGGAGCCAGATGAGATTCAACAATAGCCAAGTGACCAGCGTTGCAATG
This sequence comes from Candidatus Thalassarchaeum sp., assembly GCA_022449845.1. Taxonomy (GTDB): domain Archaea; phylum Thermoplasmatota; class Poseidoniia; order Poseidoniales; family Thalassarchaeaceae; genus MGIIb-P. Next base: position 10,401 of record JAKUOE010000020.1, on the reverse strand, counting down.
AATCTCATCCGGGCATTGTTTTTCTCATCCTTCTTTCCCTTCTTCTTATCGGGAGTAGATTCGCGTGACATCGCCTCATGAACCAGATTCACATACCCACCCCCGCGACCTCAAGGACGCGCCTCATCCAGTCTAATTTTCGCATCTTACGTTCTGGATGCGTAGCGCCCGTCCAACGCCCGATGAGGTCGGTTCGGAATCCGCCAAGTTTGATTTGATTCGGCCGGACATTCATGGAAAGGGCCAGACAAACCGCCCGATCACCATCTGTGAAGCCACCAGGGTTGTGCATGCCTCGCAGACCCTCGGGTGTTTGGTGTGTCAGAATGAGTGGAGTTCCATTCAGATGCAAAATATCGAGAAGTGCACCCCATTCATCTGTATTGTCACCATGTCCATGCAGTATGAATGGAACCTTCCGTTCAGCCGCTAAGGTGAGATGGTCGATTTCTCCGTCGGCATCACTGACAATGCACACCAACGAATTCCATGCGATTTCCGAGAATTCAACTTCAGTTAGAACCCCCACAGCACCATCTGCTGCGATAAGTTGGTGTCCGTCCTGAATGGCTGTTCTCACATCATCGGGTTCTGCGGCCGCACCGAGAACGGTTACAGGCCCTGTAATCAGTCGCTCCTGAAGGCGAAAAAAGGTCTCTTGCCGTCCGCGCTCTGTCCATGAATCAAGCATTCTCGATTTTTCATCGCACGCATCTCGAAGATTCTTTGCAGAGGCCAAATCCGCATCCAACCCCCAGCCAAAATCCGCTCGAATTTCCTCCTGAATTTCAATCAGGCCGGGGGGCGAAGCGGGGTTCACATTCATCCGGAGGTATAGAGAGCCTTGAAGAACCCTCGTTCACCCGGTAGACACTCCATGCCGATGCCATTGCAGCCTCCAGCCATCGAGGACCCCGTTGTATTGGCGAGATACCCATTCCTGCCTCAGGCCAATCCGGCAATCAAGGCGCATATGGAAGCCAATGAAATCGATTTAGAATCCTTGGTGGATACAGATTGGCTGGACGCCGTACGCGTGCGCGCACGCGTACGCCTTGTTGAATCGGTTGTTAGCAAGGACATTGATGTAACAACATCCGTTGACATTCACACACCATATGGACAGATGGTCGAATGCCTCTCTTTCCTGTACGCCATGGTCACGGTCTGTGCGTCATTCGATGAACGCCTTCTCGCACGTTGGGCGGAGGGAGAAGCCAGCCGTGCGGATCATCTATGGGGTAGAATTGAACAAATCGATTCGTTTCAGCGTTTGGCTGAGACCTATCTGAGCGATATTCGTATGGGTGAAGATGGACATTGGGAAGTTCCAGTCATCGATTTCATTGAAATCTGTCCCAAGATTAGTGGTTCGTATTGGCGTTTACCCAATCGTCCACTTCACAACGGTTGGGTGACGCTTTCACCCGCCTCATCTGAGAACAGCCAGGAACGCCTGTCAAGGCTTCTCAAAGAGAGAATTCGAGTCCAACTCATTGAGGAATGCCGCTCGCGAATGGATCTCATGGATGAGGAATTCGCTGGGCGAATGGCTGAGGAAGTCGGCCGGGTCGTTAGCCAACTCCAGCATCAAGCAAGCACCGAGGTTTCCTTCACATCGACGGATGAAGGGGACTGGCCGCCCTGTATGCAAGAGATTACAACTCAACTGACCCAATCTGTCAACGTCAATCACGTCGGCCGTGTATTCCTAGCCAGTATGTCTCGGGTCATTGGTCTCACAGTCGATGAGGCACAGGCGTTTTTTGTCAATGCTCCCGATTATTCAGCGGACACGACTCGCTATCAGTTGACTCATGTTTTCGAAAACGAATACACTCCAGCCGGTTGTCCTAAGTTACAAATCAACGCTTGTTGCCCAGTCTCACGTGGTGATGTGAAGTCGAATTTGTGTAACAAAGAGTGGATGGATCACCCACTCAAATATCTCAGAGCTCGACAGCGAGCCAAGCATCGTGAGGAGCAGGCTGCAGCATCCGCACCCACTGAAACGGATCAGACACCCCAGTAACGCCCAGTATCCTGTTTTGATTCCCACGAGCGAACCGCGGTACGCACGGCCCAGAATACAAACAACGCGAGTAATGTTTGGCCCCAGTCATTCATAATCGTGGTCACGTCATACTCGTATCCACCACCTGTGGTAATTCGAATCGCTACATCCAGTGCCGCCGTCGCCATCGTCCAGAGAACCGCACCGAATGCGATGACTAGCACAGAGCGACCACTGAAGTTGCCCTTTTTCCAACGCAAAACCATCAATGACAATGCGAATGCGAGCGCACCCAGCACAATCCAAGTCAATGATTTCTGCAATACAGTCAGACCCATCAGAATGTTACTCGCTTCGCCCTCAAACTCCCCGAATGTATCGTACCCTTCGACAACCGCGAGTAAGATTGCTACACCCGTGACGGCCCACAGTAATGAGGACAGAATGGCAGCATCTGCTGATTCACGCATATCGCGCATCAACCGCTCAAGACGATCCTCTGCACCCAATCCCTTGAACAATAGATAGACTCCCACAAGCAATGGCATGGAACCCAGAATCACAATTCCATTCGGAAGAATCATTCCCAATCCCAAAATCATCATGAAGACAGCGATTGGAACCAGAAGGCGCGCTCGCCACCGTGGGTCTTCAATCGCCTTGGCGATGTAGTAGTATGTCCCCTCAATCCCCTTCGATTGTCGAACGATGATTTTCTCGACATGATCGATGGAGAGCCGACTGGAAAGAATCGGCAGCACGGATTCGTCTTCCATACCGTCGGTGACAAGGATGCCTCGATCAGGTTGGAATTCACCAATTACATCCTCGAGTTGCTGCGCAATGTTCTGGTCTGATTTGATGCCCACACGCTCATCCCCTGTGAGAATCGCGATTTCGACCGCATCATTGGGTTCCGCGTTGTCTGCTAGGAGGTCATGCTGATGCAGTGCGCCGAGGATTGCATTCGTATCACTCTCTTCAGGATCTGCAATCCCCAATCGCAGTGCTGCGGTGAGAACTTGACGGCGTCCAACAACGCTTCCACGGATGCCTGCTTTGACACCCAAATCGTTGTCTCGATCGACTGTGATAACCAGAGTTCGGACCATCTCGAGTGCCTCCCGCACCCCTAAGGGGGGTGCGAGTGTGTTTTCAATTGTTGGATAATTTGCCACGATTAGGCCGTAAATGTTGATTCAGCCATACAATTTGGGCATGTGACCTTGATTGGACGCGTTGCTGGGATTCCCAATGCCGAGTTACACATAGGGCACATGACCGCCTGTTCAATCTGTGATTGACGTGCACGACCTTCCTTACTGGGGTCGTAAGATGGTCGATAACGCGCCGCATCTTGTACGAAGTTTGCCGCCTGTCCAGAAGGCACACTGGGCGCCTGTTCTGGGCTAGCCAATGTGGAGGGCACCGCCACCCCACTCGTCCAAGCGCGATAATGCGCCTCGACTTCAGCTGCACTCAATCGGTGATCCTTCCCGATTCGATCGAATGCCAGCATCCGATCATAATCATCCATGCCATCAAGTTTGGTCAGCACATGTTCGGGCAACATCTCTCTCAAGCCCCCCTCGAACATCGATTCATATTAGCGATTTTCTCTCAATGTTCAGAAAAAGTCACACACACCCTAAGGAGACAGGTGTGGAGCCAGCGTCGCTTCTAACAACGCCATCAATTCGGCCCCATCCGCTTCAATACCCGTTGCAAATCGGATTGAAATCGATGTTTTCGCCTCAGTTCCAGAATTTCTGACTGCAATTGAGATCGGTAAATTGCTCAATAAACCTCCCATCAACAGCAATGCCGGCTCTCCCTCGACCTGAATTCTATCCAAATCGATTCCACACCATTCTTCTGCAGTTGATTGCACTAGTTCTGCAAGCTCATTTTGCCCAGTCCATCGTTCTCTGACGCTTGGTCGAATTGAGATTCTCTTCTTCCAACCGCTTTGGAATGCGGGTTTCACTCCCCTACCACCCATTGAGACTCTAGCGAGAAGTGCTGCGAGCAGTGTGGCTGCTCCGTCCCCGACGAGCCCCCACACCCCATCTCGATTGGGGTGGGGTGTTGGCATGACAAAATGTCCAGAATCCACCGTGCCGATTGCTCTAGGGTGATGCTGTGATTCCAACATCCGTCGATTTGTATCCGGCCACAGTGCTGCAGATAACCATCGATCCCCCACTGCGGTAGTGACAGCAATGTGCTCACCGAGTCGCGGCAAATCAGCGGAGAGTCCAAGATCACTTTCGATGCTGGCAGCCATTTTCCACGAATCAGGATTTACTGCAATCGCTGCACGCATGATATCATCGCACATTTGATCCCCATCGACGATTTTCAATCCCTCCAATGTCCCTTCAATGAGCAGACATCGATCTCCATCACCATCCAGCGCGGCTGCAATAATTTGCCCGGGTTCCCAGAAGGCCATTCCATCATTGATTTCCAAGTGTTGGGCGACTGTCCAGAGCAATCGATGAGAAGGGACCTCCATGAGTAATTCCTGAATTGACCAATTGGCTGTCGGCGAGAAATCGCCAGCTCCACAATTCTGATTGATTGGATCCAATCGACTACTGACCTCGCTTGCTTCCAATCCATGCCGCCTCAAACCATCCGCCAACCATTCTGTCGAAGCCCCACCCGAGCAATCTAGAATCAATCCCTGTGGAGGTACCACCGACCCCCAATCTACGGTTTCAAAATCGACATTGAAGAGTGATTCAAAGACCTGCAATCGATTCTTCAGCGCACTTCGATACAGACTCAATCCATCGATTGCCTCAAGTGATTCAGAATTCTCTTGTGGTGCTGCTCGACTCCCATCAGCCAAATCCCAAGCCAACGAGGATATTCGATCTTCAATCTCTGGCATTGATTTGTAGCCTTCAGAATCAAAGAATTTCACACCGGAGTCCGTGGCTGGATTGTGACTTGCGGTCACCATCATCCCCGCATCTGCTGCACTTGCAAGAACCGCATGGTGCAGACCCGGTGTTGGTACTTCTCCAATCCGGAGGGTTCGCCAACCGGAGGCACACACTCCTGATTCCAATGCATCGACGAGGGCTGCATTCCCGTCTCGACGATCCCACCCGAGCATGACTAGGGGTGAATCACCAACATCGTCGACAAGAAACAGCCCGGTTGCTTCTCCAATAATCCGCATCGAACGATTACTGAGAACCCTTCTCTCAATCAATGCCTTCAGGGCCTCCACATCATCTCCATCGAAGGCTTCGATTCGACCGCGTATACCATCTGTACCGTGAAGTCGTGGCCGCATCATTCATCCCTCTCGCAGTACACTGCCAGCAGGATGCCCACCGCTCACCGTCACATTTGGCCAGACATTGCAATCGGTTCCCAATACGGTGCCTGGGTTACAGACGGCATTGCATCCAATCTGTACTCCTTCACCTAGAATTGCGCCGAACTTTCGAAGTCCTGTATCAACTCCAAGATTGTGAATCCGAATCTCTCGACCATCATTACGCAGGTTTGAGAGTTTACAACCCGCTCCTAGATTGACACCACGTCCAAGGATGGAGTCCCCGACATAGTTGAAATGGGGTGCTTTTGCCCCTGGAAGGAGAAGACTATGCTTGACTTCTGTGGCATGCCCAACCACCGCTCCGCGGCAAATCCATGAGTGACTGCGAACATAGGCCCCATGTCGAACTTCACCTGCAATGTACGATGGCCCTTCGATGTGAGCGCTCGGCCCAATCAAGGATCCATCGACGATATGTACCGGTCCGTTCGATTCATCGACGGTCACAGATGGATCCAATCCCCTTCGATTGGATCCGATTCCTTGGAGTAGAAATTCAAGTTGCTTTGCAAGGCCACTCATATTCGCCTTGTCCAGCATAACCCAGACGGGTTCATCCCTTGGCATCCTTAACCCAGTCACCTTTCCACCCGATTCAGAAAGGGAAGGAAACAGAGCAGCCGAGGTGACGTCCATCAGAGGTCCCACTAGGGACCTCTCCTTAGATTTTCCAGCCATTGGTGGCTAAGAGAGCGGCTTGGGAGCTGCATCGAGCACTTCCTGACTGGTCCCTTCCTCAAATTGTAGGAAGTTTTCCTCAAACATTTTCGCTAGATGATTTGCGATCTGATCGTAATTAGCAGGATCATCCCAAGTGTCACGGGGATTGAGAATCTCATCGGGCACCCCTTCACAGGTTTGCGGAACCTCAAATCCGAATCGCGGATCAATGACAAATTCAGCATCGTTTAGCGTCCCATCTAGTGCTGCATTGAGCAAGGCCCTCGTCCACCTGATTTTGATGCGTTTGCTATTCCCATATCCTCCACTAACCCAACCCGTGTTGAGCAACCAGCAGCGCGCTCCATGTTCAGCCATTTTTTCAGCGAGAAGATCGGCGTACAGAGTGGGGTGGCGTGGCATGAAAGGGGCACCAAAACAGGCGGAGAAAGTGGCTTGAGGTTCGACGACACCAACCTCCGTTCCCGCGACCTTGGCCGTGTATCCCGAGATGAAATGATAGGCAGCCTGGGCTGGACTCAATCGACTGATTGGTGGCAACACACCGAATGCATCACATGTGAGGAAGACGACGTTTTGAGGATGTCCAGCCATCGAATCTTCGGTTCGATTTTCGATATATTCAATCGGGTAAGAGCCCCGTGTGTTTGCGGTCAGTGAATTATCGGTGAAATCGGGGACTCCTTCACTGTCCGTCACGATGTTCTCTAGGATTGACCCTGGCATTCGAGTCGTCGCGAAGATGGCCGGTTCATCCTCTTCGGAGAGATCGATAAGTTTCGCATAGCAACCGCCTTCGAAATTGAAAACACCTTTGGCCGACCAGCCGTGCTCGTCGTCTCCCACAAGCGCCCGTTTCGGGTCAGCAGATAACGTGGTTTTTCCAGTGCCGGACAATCCAAAGAAGACAGCTGTATTGTCTCCGGTTGTATTCGATGAACAATGCATTGGAAGGTGCCCTCGACCCGGCAAGAGGTGATTCATAATCGAGAAGATTGATTTCTTGATTTCTCCAGCATATTCAGTTCCACCGATGATGACCGTCTGCTCCTCAAAGGAAATGATGACGAAGGCACCTGAATTGGTCCCATCCACATCTGGATTTGCATGGAAATGAGGTGCGTGGAGAATCGTGAATTCAGGGATATGAGTTTCAATTTCTTCAATTGATGGTCTCACGAACATATTCCGAGAGAAGGCCGAATGCCATGCGTTTTCAGTGACGACACGGATGGCCAATCGTTCGTCCCCATCGGCACCACAGAACAAATCTTGAACGAAGAGTTCGTCCTTGTTTGACAAATATTCTCGGACTTTGACATTCAGATTGTCAAACACTTCTGTGGTTGTGGGGACATTGATATCTCCCCACCATATATCCCCAGTCAGTGGATTGGATTCATCTCCAACCTTGACTACGAATTTGTCATTGGGGGAACGACCCGTCCTTTCACCCGTTTCAGCCATCAGAACGCCGTGTGCTGTCAGCCCACCTTCCTCTCTTCGTAAGGCGGCTTCGTACAGTGCCTCCCACTCCAGATTCCAGTGAACATTTCCAATCGGCGAGAGTCCATGATTGTCGAGGCCATGGCTTCCCCCACTCCCCGCGCAACCGATGACCGAGAGGGCCATGTCGGGCGCGCCTCGCTGGACCCTTATAGTGCATTTCGGATGACCACACCAGTGATTCGGCCCCCTTGGGGCCGTATCCAAACCCATTGAGACACGTTCCATATCGGGGCGACTCTTATGCGACGCATCTACTGCTTGCATGCATGGCGGAGGATGATGATGAAGACGACCAACAGTCTTCAGAGGACCGAATCATCGATTCCAGAGCATTTCAGATGGGTGGCGGCATTGATCTTGATGCCTTCATGACATCCGACGACTTGTCGAGTGCAAAACGCCCTGCTCTACCAGGGGGTTCCCCCACAGACGCTACACAAGGCTCCCCCACTCCAGATCAGAATCCGGACCCCTCTGTAGACTCAGATGAGGCGATTGGCGAAATCTTCGAGGTCTTTGATCAAGAATCTGGACCACAACCAGGAGATATTCTTCCGGATGGCACGGTATATGAGACACCTGAACTGGATACAATTACCGAAATGGCGGTCGAGGGAGAACGCCGTCTACATTGGGCTCTCATGGTGACCATGATTCTCGTTTACAGCCTGATTGGCTGGCTTGTCGCCACCGCCTTGGACCCGCTTCTCGCCACTGCTGGATTGATTGGTTTGGCGACATTGGGTTTCATTCTAGGAGAGCGCTGGGTTCCCGATCGCGGTATGCATATTCTCGGGGTTACGTGGGTTATCATCTCCATGAAACTCCTCTATGGGTTGGCGATAGATGCACACCATTGGGGCTGGATTGACACGCCACAACTCGGTGGCGCCCTGATTGCTCTGGTGGGCGTCAACATCTTCGTCGGTTATCGCCACAAGCACGATGCCTTCATGGCTCAGGCGACATTGGTCTCCCTCGCTCTTGCATCCGCTGCCGGCTCTGTTGGCGGAGAGATGGGTGTTGCCGTCATGATCATGCTCGCAACCCTCCTCCTTCATGGCTTGGCTCTACATCGACAAAGTGGAAATCTCGCATCTCTCGGTATCGCTGCGAGTCATCTATGGATTGGTCTTCATGCCATTCAATCAGAGACGCTTGAAATCGGTGCATTGGAGATTCTTCCACTGGCCGACCCGATGCCCTTGTTCCTCCTTGCACTCGCTGTCACATGTTTGAATGGAGCCATGGCGGCGCAGTTCTCGCGGGCGGACAACTGGTTCAGCAAGGGCATCTCCATCAGTGGCCTCGGAAAGCCAGGATTGTGGGGCGTCTCCGTCGGTTTGGGAATGATTGGCGGCCTCCTCCTCTTGGCCAGTGGCCGAGATGCGACAGGATATTCTCTAGGTATTCTTGTCTCGTTGCTCGCAGTTTACGGCGGCTCTTACCTGGTCGTTCGCGGTGTCGAACCGGTTGAGGTTCTGAAACCCCTCCTAGCATCTCTCCCTGTGTTACTCATCGTTCTCGTGACTCTTGAAACCGATCTCCTTGGAATCACTTTGATCTCAGGGTACGAAGCATTCACCATTCTTGCTGCGATTGTGACAATTGCAATGTTGCTACAACATCAAGCGAATGTTACGGACCGAGTTCTTTGGTTGGGTAGCCTTGTTCTAATCCTATTACTGACGATTTTGATTCCTGCCGAAGCACCTTCCGATGGTGGAGATGGTGGAATGTATCTACTTCTCGGCCTCACATTTGTTCATCTGGCGACTACCACCTTGGCCCTGAAACGGGAGTCCCCAAGCATTGCTGGCGCCACCGTCCTTGCACCGTGGCTGTGGATGTTCGTACACGCGTTATGGGTCTCCTCCTTGGAATCGTTCTCTGAAGCACGCGACATCTCGGTCGACGTTTGGGTCGTACTCGAACCAAAGTATGTGGCACTGTATCTTACCGTTGCCGCATTAATCCAGTACCCAATCAATCTGCGATTGGGTGATACTGGCGTTAACCTTGCTGGGAAATTAATCGGTGCAACCGAATTGAGTTCCCGTCTACGCGATTCAGGCCTGATGCGCCTGTGGAACTTGGGCCTACTGTCTGGTCTTGCTGTTTGGTTGATGTTCATCGATGCACGGGATGATATTGGGTGGTACACGCTGTTGGGTGTCAGTGCCCTGGCAGTCGTCCACATTGTCGCTGAGGCCCAAGGCCGACATCAGGGCAACCCTCGAATCATTCTATTCTGTCTGGCATTCACCTTCGCAATATTACAATGGAATTTTGGCGCAGATGCCTTTTGGATGGCTTTGTTGACTGGCGCCTCAGTCGCGATTCTTCTATCCAGGGGCCCAGATGGCCCGCCCTCTCAATTGCTCAGTTTGACGATGGGTCTGTTGACTCTCCAGATTGTGTTGTTTGGCTTAGACCACAGTCACCCAATGTCCTTGCTCGATCCTGAACCCTTGGATCGAATACAGACTGGTTATGTGATGTTGCTGGCCACTTCTGGTTTGCTCGCCATCTATCTTCCAAGGGCCCGAAAACTCGAGAAATTGCTTCCACCTGCGATTGCTGTCGTGTGCTTCGTGAGCGTGGAGAGCTGGGCCGCATATTCTGATGATATGCATCTCTCTCAGTCCGCACTGTCGATTGCAGTCTTCGTTGGTTCCGCAATTTATCTCGCAGCGACTGGCGAATTGAGAATGGAACTCAAGCAAGTCGGAAAACGTGATGCTAGATTGGCGGAACTTCAGCGACGACAAGCATTGGCTGCCGCCCTTGAGAAAGGCAGTTTAATGGAAAGTTCTGCTGCGGATCCGAAATTGCTCTC